>NZ_JBNPLQ010000024.1:0-47834 GCF_050313575.1 Candidatus Pseudoscillospira sp. SGI.172
CACCCAAAAAGTTGTCTGTTTTTATACATCTAAAATTTTTTAAATGGAAAAATTGCTTAAAAAGAGAGCCAGGAGAATTTTTCTCCTGGCTCTGAACCCTGTTTTCTAAAAAAGCGGGAGGCTCCCGCCTCCCGCTTCGTTCTATTCTTCCGCCGTCAACGCTCCGGTGGACCCATCCACAGCAAACCGCCAGGGCCACGCATCGGTCTGAAGATACCAGGCGGGCGTCAGCGTCACGGTCCCGGTGCCGCTGACCATATACCCGGCATACATCTTCGTCACCTGGGAGCACACATATCCCCCCTGGTTCAATCCCTCCAAAAAACGAACCAGGGCGGTGGCCGCGGAGATCCCTGTTCCACTGCCGGACAGCGGCTCTTCCGTCCCGGTCAGGCATCTTCCGGTCAGACTGCTCAGCTCGCCCCTTCGATAGACGATGGTCAGTGCCAGATCCGGTACGGGAATTTCTCCCCAAAGCTGCGTAAACACAAGGGTCACAGTCTCCCCCTGAGTCCTTCTCCGGGTTTCTTCTCCCTGAATCCCCAGGCTCTCCAGCAGCGCCTCGCTCGCCTTTCCGACGTCCGCCCCCCCCAGGGGGCGGGCGCCTGCAAGGAACTGCACATCGATTTCCCCTCCGGGGGCAAAGGTCGCGCTGCCCTTCTCTCCCGTGTAGGTGATCCGCGTTCCTGCGGCAGTCCGCTCCGTCACCGGCCCCACCAGTGCGGCGGCCTCATCCTCTCCAAGCCCGGCTGCACTCACCTGCCGCCCGGAGATCTCCAGCTCTCCGGGGATCTCCTCTGGCAAAAATGTGATCCCGCTGTGCTCCAGGACCTCCACCATCCGGGTACGGGTCTCCTGCTCCGCCCGCTGCGTCCGCCAGGAGCGCATCCCCACCATGGCCAGCAGGAACACATTGACCATCGCCAGCAGCAGGATGATGATATTTTTGATTTTCGACCAGCGCATGGCCGTCCTCCTTTAATTCTCCGCCTGTACCACCCATCCGGCCTTCAGGCTCTCCGCTCCGGTGTCACTGTAACAGAGGACCAGTCTCCCATCGGTATTTCCCAGTGCGTTCATGGCCGCCGCGGCCAGCCGCTCTCTCGGAAGCGCCGCCGCAGATCCGGTATCCGTGTACGTCCGCAGTTTCAGCGTAAAGTCGCGGATCTCCCCGCCCGCGACCGCAAAGCGTGCGGCCCATCCGTCCTCTCCCGTCAGCACCGGGATCCCGCCCAGACGGTAGGAAAAGGTGAGGACCCATCCCTCCCCCTCCGCCTCGGTCCGGGTAAGAACAAACGTCCCGTCCCCCCGCCACTGGGACGCCGCCCGGTTGAGCAGCTCCCATGCGGCCAGCGCCGCTTCGGAACAGGTGGGCCGTTCTCCCTCAGACGGCACGGGATAGCGGCTCTCCTCACCGGCATGAAACACCACCGTCCCGTCTCGCCTCACCCGAAGCCGGTCGGTCCCCTCGCTGATGTGCAGTCCCTCCGGCATTTCATAGGCCGAATTCCCGCTGGATTGAAAGCCCAGCGCGGACAGCAGCATCCCCAGGCTCTCCCCGTTCTCCACAAAGTCCGGAATCTCCGTGCTGTACACAGCCGGCCGAAACGGAGTTACGGACACCATCACATAGGGATCCAGCGTTCCATACGCCTCGTCGCTCTTCTCCATCTCATACGCAAATGCCACTCCGTTTGGGCTGTATTTTCTAACCGCCGTCTGCAGGCGGCCCTCGTAGGCCACCTGGGTCTGCGCCGCACGGTACCCAGACTCATCTCTCCAACACAGCCAGACTGCCGATCCGTCCCACGCCAGCAAAAGGGCCTCGGCGTTCCCTGACAGGTCTCCGCCGCCGCCCAGCCAGGCCGACAGCACTTCCAGGGGCGGGCTTCCCTGGAAGGCGCAATAGACCCCCGGCGACTCCAGCAGCGCCCTCCACCGCCGCTCCGTGATCTCCTCCACAGCCCCGGCCGTATTCAATCCCTCTCCTAAAATGGGCCGGAGCGAGGTCACGGTCCGGTCCACCGCCTCCTTGTCATAGATCGCCCCATACACGCCCCACTCGCTCCTGACCGCGGCCAGGTAGGGCATCACGGCCTCCTCAGGCTGGCGGATCACGGGCTCCCCCGCCTGTGTGGGTTCCGTGATCCATCCCCTCAGTCCTGTGACCAGTGAAGTCTGGGCGGCCAGAAGCACCGCCGAGCAGGCCAGGACTCCGATGAGCAGGTCTTTCCCCAGCTCGATCAGCCGGGTCCTCCTCCCGGGCCGCGCCACCTCCGGCACTTGTTTACGCCTTGCCATGTTCGGGTCCCTCCGTCAGCAGCTCCATTCGGATGGTCAACCCGGGCCCAGTCCGGTCCACAAGCCGGAGTTCTCCCCGATGCTGATCCACGATCTCTTTGGCAATGGACAGCCCCAGTCCTGTCCCGCCGGACTCCCGGGAGCGGGCCTTGTCCACCCGGTAGAACCGCTCAAAAATACGGTCCCGGTCGGCCTCCGGGATCCCGATCCCGTCGTCCGCCACTTCCATCCAGACTCTGTTCCTTCCCATCCGCCCGGCGGAGATCTGGATGTGTCCGCCGTCCGGAGTATATTTGATGGCGTTGGAGACCACGTTCATCATCACCTGGGTGATCCGCTCCCGGTCCGCCGTGATCTGGGGAAGTCCCGGCTCCAGCTGCAGCTCCAGGGTATGTCCGTGGCGCTGCGCCTCCATCCGATTGGCGTTGGTCATGCTCTCAATGGCTTCGGAGAAGGAAAAAGCAGTTAAGTTGAGTTCGCTCCGGCCCGAGTCGAATCGGGACAGCGTCAACAAGTCCTGCACGATGTGGGTCATCCGGTCGGACTCCCCCAGAATCACGTTCAAAAAGTTTTTCGCCATTTCGGCCGGGAGCGCCCCGGCGTTGTCCACCAGGGTCTCGGCATAGGAGCGGATATTGGTCAGGGGTGTGCGCAGCTCATGGGAGACATTGGCCACAAATTCCTTGCGCATCTCCTCGGTCTTGTGCCGCTCGGTGACGTCGTGGATGACCACCAGCACACCAGCCTGTGCCTCTTTGTCAAAGGGAGCCAGCAGCAATTCCAGGCTCCGGCCGCCCCGCTCCAGCGCCCCTTCCACATAACCCTGCTGCCCCGGCTCCAGGACCTGTTCCAGCGGAGCGATCTCCCCAAACAGGGCGGCGTAGTCCACCTCTCCGCCGATGGGCAGCGCCCGGCCCAGCATCTCCTCGGCAGCGGGGTTGGACTGGATGATCTCTCCCCTTCGCCCGAAAGCGGCCACACCGTCCGTCATATGGAGAAACAGGGTGTCCAGCTTGTTGCGCTCGTTCTCCACCTCCTGGATGGTGTTCTGCAGCTGTCCTGCCATGTTGTTGAACGTGGCGGTGAGCACGCCGATCTCATCCTTGGAGTCCACCTCGATCTTATGGGAAAAATCCCCCCCGGCCACCTCCTCCGCTCCTTCCGTCAGCCGCTCAATGGGAGTAATGAGCGTCTTGGACAGCAGGAACGACAGCAGCACCGAGATGGCCAGTCCAAAGGCCAGCGCCTCGAGGATCAAGGTCACCAGTTCATTGGTCAGGTTCTGCACCGTCTGTCTGGTGTCCTTAATGTAAATGACATAGCGGGAATCCCCCCGGGTCAGCGGAATGGCCACATCCATATAGGAGGCGGAGATGTCGCTGTCGTCTCCCACCTCCCCCGCCAGAGCCAGGGCCAGATTGTGGGTCATTTCCAGACCGGAGCCCTCCTGATCGTTGGAGCCGTTCAGGTAGGCTCCCGTAGTCCCATCCAAAATATAGTAGTTCCGCGCCAGTCCGTCCACACCCAGGTTTCCCGTATAGGTCTCCAGCATCCGGCCGATCTGCTCCGCGCCGTTTTCCTCTCCGGGGGCGGCATTTTGCAGATCATGATAGAACTCCGTATCGTTCTGAAACACGCTCTGCATCTGGGTATAGAACTGATCCAGATAAAAGCTGGACACAGAATTGACCAGAAAGGCCCCCACCACCGTCATCAGTGAAACGATGAGCAGCGTCATGATGAGCATGAGCTTCATATGCAGGCTGCGGAACAAACCAGATCATCCTCTCCTTGGAATTGCCTCTCGCGTCCGGGGCATTACCCCTCGTGAAACAGATACCCCAGCCCCCGCCGCGTCACAATGAACGACGGGTTCGCCGGATCGTCCTCGATCTTCTCCCGCAGTCTCCGAACGGCCACATCCACCGCCCGCACATCGCCCACATAGCCCTCGTAGTTCCACACATGCTCCATGAGGGCCTCCCGGGAGAACACCTTCTCCGGCTGCGCGGCCAAAAATTTCAGCAGTTCAAACTCCCTCTGGGTCAGATCCAGCGCCCTGCCGTCCTTGAAGGCCATCATCAGTCCCAGATCCACCAGCACTCTCCCCCGCTCCAGCCGCTGCTGCCCGCTTTTGGCGGGATCCGCCGGCTGCTCGGTCAGCATATCGGTGCGCCGGATATTGGCCTTCACCCGGGCCAGGAGCTCCCGCATGGAGAATGGTTTGGTTATGTAGTCGTCCGCCCCCAGCTCCAGTCCCAGGACCTTGTCGGTCTCCTCCTCCCGGGCGGTGAGCATAATAATGGGAGTAGAGCGGTTTGACTCCCGCACCGCCCGGCACACGTCGAAGCCGTTCATCCGGGGCAGCATCAGATCCAGCAGGATCAGGTCGGGGTTCTCCGCCAGCGCCAGTTCCAGCCCGGTCTGTCCGTCGTAGGCCTCCAGCGTGTCATAGCCCTCCTTGCTCAGGTTGAAGGCGAGGATATCCACGATATTCTTTTCATCCTCCACAATGAGAATCTGCTTGCTCATTTCGTCCCTCCTGCCTCACGGCTCAGATATTCCTTGGTTTTCAACACAACGGCCACGGTCTTGGCGTCGGTGATCTCCCCCGCCATCACCCGCTCCACCAAGGCGGAAAAGGGTGCCCGCTCCACCGTCAAAAATTCATCCTCGTCGAGATGCTGCTCTCCATAGGCCAGCCCTCTGGCCAAATACATGTGGAGCACCTCCGTGCAGAAGCCGGGAGACATGACCAGCTCGCCCAGATCGATCAGCTCCCCGGCCTTGGCCCCCACCTCTTCCGACAGCTCCCGCTCGGCCGCTGCGCGGGGGTCCTCCGGCCCGTCCAGTTTTCCGGCTGGCAGCTCCTCCACCACCCTTCCAAAAGGATAGCGGAACTGACGCACCGTGAGCACGCTCCCGTCAGACTCCAGGGGGAGGATGCACACCCCGCCGGGATGCTCCACCACTTCCCGCCCGGCCGTTTTTCCATCCTCCAGCCGGGCGGTGTCCTTCCGCACGGTAATGATCTTCCCCCGATAAAGGACCCGGCTGTCCACAGTCTCCTCCGTCAGTTTCAAACAAACCACCCCACTGTATGGAATTTAGATAGAAGTAGTATATCACAACAAAAATCATTCCGCCACCTCGAACTTTTTCCACGAAAACAGACGCTTTCCCCCGTGAATGCCCGTTTCGGACCCTCTCCACGGTTCCCTTGAAACTTCAGAAAATCATCTTTACTTTTCAAATCAGATAATGCTATAATAACAATGTATCTCTGTGTGTATGTACGCAGGAACAGGGCACAATAGAAACGGCCGGTTTCAGAAGTTTTCCGGCCTGACAATAGTCGCCGGACAGTCTGTCCGGCCGGTGAAGGATCGAGGGTACAACTTTGACGAAATATGTGATCCATGGCGGGAAACCGCTTTACGGCGCAGTGGAGATCTCCGGCGCGAAAAACGCGGCGGTGGCCATTCTCCCCGCCGCTCTTCTGGTCAACGGTGTCTGCCGCATTGAAAACATCCCCCAGATCAGCGACGTGACGCTGATCCTCAACATTCTCCAGGAGCTGGGCGCTGATGTCAAAACCATCAACCGCACCACTGTGGAGATCGACTGCTCCCACATCCGCAACGCCCGGGTCCCCGACGCCCTGGCCCGGAAGATCCGCGCCTCCTATTATCTCATCGGCGCCCTGCTGGGCCGCTTCGGCTCCGCCGAGGTTCCCCCCCCCGGTGGCTGTGATTTCGGCGGCCGGGGGCGGCCCATTGACCAGCACATCAAGGGCTTCACCGCCATGGGCGCGGACGTGGACGTGAACGGCGGCATCATCCACGCCGTGGCGCGCAGCGGCCATCTCATGGGCACCACCGTCTACATGGACATCGTCTCGGTGGGCGCCACCATGAATCTGATGCTGGCGGGCACTCTGGCCGAGGGCACCACCATCATTGAGAACGCCGCCAAGGAACCCCACATCGTGGACCTGGCCAACTTTCTGAACTCCATGGGTGCCTCCATCATGGGCGCAGGGACCGACGTCATCAAGATCCGTGGCGTTTCCCGCCTCTCCGGCGGCAGCTATTCCATCATCCCAGACCAGATCGAGGCGGGCACCTACATGGCCGCCGTCACCGCCACCGGCGGGGAACTTCTCATCAAAAACGTCATACCCAAGCACCTGGAGTGCATTGCCGCGAAGATCGCGGAAATGGGCGCCGAGGTGGAGGAGATGGACGATGCCGTCCTGGTCCGGCGCACCGGCAAACTCACCCGCACCAACGTCAAAACCCTGCCCTATCCCGGCTTCCCCACCGACATGCAGCCCCAGGTGGCCGCCTGTCTCTGCCTGGCGGAGGGCACCAGTGTCCTTACCGAGGGCGTGTGGGACAACCGTTACCGCTATGTGGACGAGTTCCGTCGTATGGGCGCTCAAATTCAGGTGGACGGCAAAGTCGCCATCATTGAAGGCGTTCCCTACCTCACCGGCGCATCGGTGGAGGCCCCCGACCTGCGGGCGGGCGCCGCTCTGGTCATCGCCGGCCTGGCGGCCCACGGCACCACCGAGGTCAGCCAGATCCGCTTCATTGAGCGGGGCTATGAGGACATTGTCCGCAAGCTCTCCGGCATCGGCGCGGACATCCGGGTGGTGGTCACCCCCGACGAAGCCAAATCCGCCCAGGTGGGCTGAATCATTTTCCTTCCGGCCCGTTCAGCGGCGGCGACACGCCGCCGCTTTTTCTCACCCTCATTCTGTGACGTTAAGGAGCGATTTTTTGGAGATCCGAACCATAGCCAGCGGCTCCTCCGGCAACTGCCTGCTGGTGAGCGCTCAAGGAGCCCATATTCTGATAGACGCGGGCGTCTCCTGCCGCCGCATCACCACCGCCCTGGCCGCCTTCGGTGTGGCCCCTCAAACGCTCTCCGGCGTCTTTATCACCCACGAGCACTCGGACCACATCGCCGGACTTGCCACCCTTACCAAAAAATTTGCCCTGCCCGTCTATGCCAGCCCCGGCACAGCCCGGCAGCTCTGCTGCCGCATTGCGGCGCTGGAGGACCTGGTCCGCCCGGTAAAGCCGGGAGCAAGCCTGGACGTGGGCCCTTTCGGGGTGGAGACCTTTCCCATCTCCCATGACGCCGCGGAGCCCATGGGCTTTGCCCTCACCCACGGGGGAAGAAAAGCGGCGGTGGTCACCGATTTGGGCTATGTTTCCGACCCGGTGCTCTCCGGTGTCCGTGGCGCCCATCTCCTGGTGTGCGAGTCCAACCATGATGTGGACTGGCTTCAGTCAGGCCCCTATCCCTATTACTTAAAAGCCCGGATCCTGGGGGACAAAGGCCACCTGTCCAACGAAGCCGGGGCTGCCCTGGCCTGCTGCTGTGCGGAAGCCGGGGCCCACACCATTCTGCTGGCCCACCTCTCCGCTGAGAACAACACCCCCGCCCAGGCCCTCCGCGTCTCCGGCGACCTCTTCCGCCGCGCCGGTATCGACCCCGACCGGGATGTGACCCTGGCCGCCGCGCCCCGGAGCGAGCCCTCCCGGGCCTACGAGGTATAAAGCATGAGAAATATCCATATCCTCTGCGTGGGCAGGCTCAAGGAGAAATTTTACACCGACGCGGTCAGCGAGTATTCCAAGCGTCTGGGCGCTTACTGTGATCTCCGCGTCACCGAGCTGGCCGAAGAGCGCCTGCCCCAGAACCCTTCCCAGGCCCAGATCGACGCCGCCCTGTCCAAAGAGGCCGCCGCCATCCGCGCCAAGCTCCCTCCCGGCTCCGCCGTGGTCGCCCTGTGCGTGGAGGGCAAGCTCCGCTCCAGCGAGGAGCTTGCCGCCCTGATGGAGGACTGGGCCACCGATGCCGCCAAACACCTGGTCTTTCTCATCGGCGGCTCCTATGGTCTGGATGAAGGCCTGAAACGGGAGGCTCGGATGCGGCTTTCCATGTCCCCCATGACCTTTCCCCACCACCTGGCCCGTGTGATGCTCCTGGAGCAGATCTACCGGGCGTTTAAGATCAGCGAGGGCTCCAGCTACCACAAGTGAGAAGGTGCGCCATGTCCGCGGAGGAGCTGCTTTTTCAGCGGCCCAAGGGCCCCGTCAGGGCGCCGGAAGAAGCCGTCCTTCCGGGGACCTGGGGAGATTTTACCGGCTTTGCCGGCATCCACCGCTCCATGCTGGAATCCTTCGGCATTCCCTATCTCACCAGCCGTTCCGGCCCCGGCCAGATCGGCTTCGTCTACGGCGGTTTTTCTCCGGAGGGCGTGCGTGTCTATGTGCCCCGCTCCCTTCGGGAGACAGCCGAAACACTGCTGACCGCGGCGGGGAGACCCGCCGGAGAAGAAAATAAGGAGGAAGTGCTATGACTTACCAGGATACTTATCAAAAGTGGCTCTCCAGCCCCGCCCTCAGTGAAGCGGAGAAATCCGAACTCCGGGCCATCTCCGGAGATGAGAAGGAGATCGAGAGCCGTTTCTTTGCCCCCCTCGAGTTTGGCACCGCCGGGCTGCGCGGGACGATGTGCACCGGCCTTCACAATATGAACATCCATGTCATCCGCCACGCCACCCAGGCCTTTGCCGAGGTCATTCTGGCCGAGGGGCCCGAGGCGGTGAAAAATGGCGTGGCGGTCTGCCACGACTGCCGCAACCACTCCCGGGAGTTTGCCGAGGAGGTGTGCGCCGTCATGGCGGGCAACGGCATCCCCAGCCGCATTTTTGAATCGCTCCGCCCCACCCCCGAGCTGTCCTTCGCCATCCGGGCGTACGGCTGCACCGCCGGTGTGAATGTCACCGCCAGCCACAACCCCAAGGAGTATAACGGCTACAAGGTCTACTGGGCCGACGGCGCCCAGCTCCCCCCCCACCACGCCGACGCCATCGCCAGGAAGATGGGGGAGATCGACATCTTTGACGGCATCCGCCGCCTGGACTATGCCGAGGCCGTCCGGCAGGGCCTCGTCACCCTTATGGGGGCCGAAACCGACGAGAGGTTTTTGGAGCAGGTCATGGGTCAGGCCACCGATAAAGCGGTGGTGGCCAAGGTGGCCGACCGCTTCAAGATGGTCTACACCCCCTTCCACGGCACCGGCTACCGGCTCATTCCCGAGGCTCTCAAACGCCTGGGAATGAAGCACGTCCTCTGTGTGCCCGAGCAGATGGTCCTGGACGGCAATTTCCCCACGGTGGTCTCCCCCAACCCGGAGAATCCCGAGGGCTTCGCCCTGGCGGTGGAACTGGCCCGGAAGGAGGGAGCGGACTTCATCCTCGGCTCCGACCCGGACGCCGACCGGGTTGGCATCATGGTCCGGGACAGCAAGGGCGACTACGTCACCCTCTCGGGCAACCAGACCGGCGTGCTGCTGCTGGACTATGTCATCGGGGCAAAAAAGCGCATGGGCACCCTTCCCGCCAACGCCGCCGCCCTCAAGACCATCGTCACCACCGAGATGGCCCGCAAAGTGGCCGAGGTCAACGGTGTGCAGATGTACGACACCTTCACCGGCTTTAAATTCATGGCCGAAAAGAAGAACGCCCTGGAGGCCTCCGGCGTGGGCAAGGTCATCTTCTCCTATGAGGAAAGCTACGGCTATATGATGGGCGACTACGTCCGGGACAAGGATGCCGTCACCGCCGCTCTGGTGTGCACCGAGATGGCGGCCTGGTACTATGACCGGGGCATGACCCTCTACGACGCCCTTCAGGAGCTGTACGCCAAATACGGCGACTATGCGGAAAAGACCCTCAACCTGGTGATGCCCGGCCTGGACGGCCTGGCGAAGATGGCCAAGCTCATGTCCGGCCTGCGGGAGCATCCTCTCACCGAGATCGCCGGCGTGGGCGTCGTCACCCGGAAGGACTACGCCTCCGGCGTGGAGGAGACCGTCGCCACCGGTGTCAAAGCCGAGATGGAGCTCAAGGGGTCCAATGTGCTCAAGTACAAGCTCGCCGACGGCACCGACCTGATCGTCCGCCCCTCGGGCACCGAGCCCAAGGTCAAGGTCTATATTTTGGCCCAGGGAGAGAGCCGGACGGTCTGTGATGAAAAGGTGGACAAATACGCCGCCTGGGCAGAGACCCTAAAGGCCTGAATCTGATTCTTTTCCAGGACCCGGCGCCGTGACGGTGCCGGGTCCTCTTTTTGTTTTTATTTCCAACCTACTGAATACAGAGGAAACTTTTTCCTTTTTAAATCGTCTGAACCCAATAAAGATCAAAAGCCCCGGGACACCTTCAGAAACTTTTAAGAATTTGTCACCGCTTTGTTCTTGCTATCGGGAAACCAGGCCCCTTATAATAAATTGGAAAGAATATGAACAGCCAGGAGGAAGCGCCATGACCGAACAGCAGACTCCGGTGGTCCAGCAGGACCCCCAGACCCCCGCCGCCCCATCCAAAAATCAGAAAGGCCCCGCCACTCACGAGCAGAAGCAGAAGCGCCGCAAGCTCATCCGGCGGATCATTGCCCTGGTGGTGGCCGCAGCCATCATCATCACCTCCGTGGTCCTCCTGCGGAAATTTGTTTTCAAGGACGAGACCAGCGAATTGGGTGAAGTGATGACCACCGCCGTCTACCGAGGTTCCATCCAGAGCATGGTGGAGGGCACCGGCAACGCCCGGGCCAAGACCTCGGCCGCCGTCACCCCCGAGGCGGGCTACAACGTACTGGAGCTTTTTGTCCAGGAGGGGGACACCGTCACCCAGGGACAGCTGCTCTACAACCTGGACGACACCGCCGCTCAGGAAGCGGTGCGCACCGCACAGGACAATGTGCGCAAGGCCCAGGAAACGGTGAGCGACTACAACAAGGAACTGGCCAAGCTCCAGGAGAATGTGGCCAATCTTACCATCACGGCTCCCCACGCGGGCAAGCTCATCGACGTCAACTCCGATATCAAGGCCGGCAAGGACATGAGCGTGGGCGACGCCGTCGCCACCGTGGTCAACGACACCCGGCTCCGCCTGCATCTCTATTACAGCTGGGCCTATGAGGGCCAGATCCGTGTGGGCCAGTCCGCCCAGATCTCCCTGCCTGCCGCCATGACCTCAGTCCCCGGCACTGTGGAGCAGGTCAACTATGTCAAACGCGTGGTGCCCGAGGGTTCTGTTACCTTTGAGGTGGTATTCGTCCTCAACAACCCCGGCACCCTCACCGAAGGCATGACGGCATCCGCCTCTCTCACCTCCGCCGACGGCGCCCCGATTTACCCCTATCAGAGCGGCACGCTGGAGTACTATGAGACCACCAAGCTGACTGTCAAAGTAGCCGGCCCTGTGGAACAGGTCAAGCTGATGAACTATGCCGACGTCTCTGCCGGTCAGCTTCTGGTAAAGCTGGGCGACAAAGACGCCAGCGCCGACATCGCCGCCAAGCAAAACAGCCTTCGTGAGGCTCAGAAGGGCGTGGATACTGCGGTAAAATCCCTGGAAGAGGCTCAGAAAAAGCTGGAGAACTACCACGCCACTGCCCCTATCTCCGGCAAGGTGCTCTCCTGCAGCCTGGTCGCCGGAGAGCCGGTGGGCACCGGCGCTTCCATCCAGATCGCCGACACCGCCACCATGGTGGTGGACATCAACATTGACGAGCGGAACGTGGGCTATGTCTCCACCGGGATGCTCGTCGACCTCCAGGACCAGATGGGCAACTCCTATATGGGCACCGTGGAACAGATTGCCCTCACCGCCAAAGCGGAGAACGGCGTGGCTAACTTCCCCGCCACCGTACTGGTGGAGAATCCGGACGGGATGCTCATGACCGGAACTTATGTCAACTACTCCTTCGTAGCCAGCCAGTCCGACGGCTGCCTGGTGGTTCCCGTCCAGGCGGTGCTGAACGTCACTCTGCCCGCTGCCGGGGGCGGCAGCGTCCCGTCCGGTGAGGATGGCGCAGTTCCCGAAGAGGGGCTCACCGGCGGTGAGGCCGAGCCTGCCGAACCCGCCGCTGACGGCGGCGTCCGGGCCCGCAGCCTGGGCATGATCTCCGGCGTCTCCATGGGCGATTCCTCCGGCGCTATGGGCGGCGGCGCTTCGGGCGGCGACACCGCCACCGTGTGCTTTGTCCAGGGGGAACCCGATGACCGCGCCATTGAGGCCGATCCTTCCTGGCAGATGCCCGAAGGTTTCTTCGCCGTACGTGTGGAGACCGGCCTGAACGACGAGAGCAATGTGGAGATCAAGTCCGGCCTGAATGAGGGCGACATGGTCTTTACCGGCTACATGACCCAGAGCGCCAATAACTGGGGCTGATGGTGGCCGATATGCTGATTGAAGTCAAGGATCTGTATAAGATATACAACGAAGGCAAAGAAAACGAGGTCCGTGCCCTGGACGGCATCTCCCTGCGAATCGACCGCGGGGAATTTGTTGCCATCATCGGCGCCTCCGGCTCCGGCAAGTCCACCCTTATGAACGTCCTGGGCCTGCTGGACATCCCTACCTACGGGGATTATCACCTGGACGGCACCGACGTCACCAGCCTCACCGACAAGCAGCAGGCCCATCTGCGGAACAAACAGATCGGGTTTATCTTCCAGGGCTACAATCTGATCCCTGCTCTCTCCGCCGCCGAAAACGTGGAGCTCCCTCTTATCTATCAGGGACTGCCCGTGGACCAGCGGGAGATCCGGGTGGAAGAGGCCCTGAAGAAGGTTGGGATGTTTGACCGGGCGGACCACCGCCCCGCTGAGATGTCGGGCGGCCAGCAGCAGCGAGTGGCCATCGCCCGGGCCATCGCCACCCACCCCCCCATCATCATGGCGGATGAGCCCACCGGCGCTCTGGACTCCAAGACCGGCCGCCACGTTCTGGAGATCCTCCACAGTCTCCACGAGGAGGGCTCCACCATTCTCCTCATCACCCATGACAACGGCATTGCCGCCACCGCGGAGCGCATCGTACGCATCTCCGACGGCCGGATCATTCTGGACGGCACACGAGAGGAGGCTGGACTGTGAATCTGAATCAGGCATTCAAGATCGCCGCCAAATCCATTGCCTCCAAGAAAGGCCGCTCCGCTCTGACCATGCTGGGCATTATCATCGGTCTGGCGGCAGTCATCATCCTGGTCTCCTTCGCCGAGGGACAGAACAAGTGGATCAAGGATTACTACGCCAGCCTGGGCGACAACACCATCACCATCTCCGCCAGCAGCTACACCGGCAAGGATGTGACGGAAAAGCTCTACGCTTATTGTCAGAAGATGGATGAATACATCATCGGCGTCACTCCGAACGACAGTGTCTACGGGAATTACCCGGTCAAATACGGCTCCAAGACCATGGGCGGGAGCAAGAATGAGGACTGGGAGAGCCGTCCCCAGATCACTCTGGGCAACCAGCAGTTTACCATCTGCAACAACTACACCATTGAGAAGGGCCGGGACCTGGCCTACCTGGATGTCAAAAATCTCAATCAGGTCTGCGTCCTTGGTTCCAAAATGGCCAGCAGTCTGTTCAACTACGCCGACCCCATCGGAAAATCCATCACCATCAACGGCACACCCATGAAAGTGATCGGGGTCTATTCCGAAACCGATCCTCAGAACATTTCGGGCAAAGACCGCGTCATCCTCCTCCCCTACACCCTTCGCCGCTACTTTCCCAACGGTGTGGACTCAGGCAACTTTGTGGCGAAGGCCAAGGATGCCCGCTCCACAACCATGGCGGTGACGCTGCTCAACGGCTATCTCAAGGGACTGATCGGCGACCAGGGCTACTTCTCCGCCGAGACCCCCAACAAGTGGCAGGAGGACTCCAACAAGCAAAACCAGATGCAGCAGATGTTCCTGGGCGGCATCGCCGCCATTTCCCTTCTGGTGGGCGGCATCGGCATCATGAACATCATGCTGGTCACTGTCACCGAACGCACCCGTGAGATCGGCATCCGCAAGGCCATCGGTGCTGAGCGCAAGAGCATCATCGCCCAATTCCTGATCGAGGCCTGTCTCATCTGCGGCATGGGCGGCATGATCGGCATTGCCGTGGGCTACCTGGGCACGGTCATCGTCTGCAAACTGGTGCTGAAATTCATCGTCTGGCCCAGTATCGGGGTCACGTTGGGCTCCTTCGCCTTCTCCGTGGCCATGGGCGTCATTTTCGGCCTCTACCCCGCCATCAAGGCCAGCGGTCTCCAGCCCGTAGAGGCCCTTCGGGCGGAGTGACCGCCCTCCGATTCAATTCAAACAGAAGGATGTGTTGTTCCATGCGAATGAAACGTGTCTTGGCCGCGGTCCTGGTGGCAGCCACTGTGGCGGCCACCCCCCTGTCCCTCCACCCCGCCGCTTCCGCCGCCCGCCTCTCCGCCTTTTCCGACCTCACCGATCCCACTACGGCGGAGGCCGCTGAATTTCTCCGCCTGATGGGCGTGGTAAACGGCGTTCCCGGCGGCTCCTACAACCCCTCCGGCACCCTGAGCCGGGCCGAGTTTTGTAAAATGTCTGTTTCCGCTCTGAACCGGGCGGAAGAAGAACCCGCTCAGCGGGGCCGGACCATCTATTTGGACGTGGGGCCCAGCCACTGGGCCCGTGGCTACATCAACCTGGCCTCCACCATCACACTGGGTGCTGGCAGCGACGGCAAGGGCGGCACCGCCCTGGTGGCCGGTCTGGGCGATGGTACCTTCCGCCCCGACCGCCCCATCACTTACGGCGAGGCAGTCACCATTCTCTGCCGGGTGCTGGGCTACGGGGTTTCCGACGTAGCCACAGGCGGGGCTTGGTACGACGGTTATCTGTCCGCCGCCGCCTCCGTGGGCCTCACCGACGGTCTCACGCTCTCCGGCACCGATGTCATCAACCGGGGCCAGGCCGCCGTTCTCTTCTACAACCTCTACTTCAGCAAATCCAAGGGTTCCGACAAGACCTACCTGGTAGCGCAGGGCGGCTCTGAGGTGGAGGGCGGCGTCGTGCTGAGCACCGATGCCACCGCCGATGACGGCTCCACCGGGGCCGTGTCCACCACCAAGAGCACCTACAAGACCGACCGGGTCTTTGATCCCGCCATTGAAGGACAGGAGGGCAAGCTCCTTCTGGACGCCGACGGCAAGCTGCTGGCCTTCCAGCCCAAGAAGGGCACCAGCCAGCGGGCAGCGAACATCCAGTCCACCGAGGCCACCTACCTCACCATTTCCGGCGGGGAAAAGCTGGATGTGGAACCCACCACTGTGGTCTATCAAAACGGAGAGGCCAAGACCTGGAAGGACGTCTACCTGAACCTCTCCCCTTCCACCTCGGTCACCTTCCACTACGGGGCCAACGGAAAACTGGCCTATCTCTTCTTCCCCTCCGAATCCGCCGACGGACCGGACACCATGGTCCTCCGCACCGCACCCGGTACCGGTACCAACCCCTTTTCCGCCATGACCGGCAGTGGAAATTACACCATGTTCAAAAACGGTGTGGCGGCTACCGCCTCTGATCTGCGCCAGTATGACGTGGCCACCTTCGACAGCGCCACCCGGCTCATCCAGGTCTCCGACCTGAAACTTACCGGAGCCTATGAAAATGTCTCGCCGAGCCCCTCGTCTCCCATCACCATCACTGTGATGGGCCATACCTTCCCGGTCCTCTCCTCCGCCCGAAACGACCTGTCGTCGTTTAAAATCGGCGACCGCATCACCCTTCTTCTCACCGCCGACAACCGGGTGGCGGGGGTCGTCCCGGCCAACACCGTGAGGGGAGAAGCCCTTGGAGTTGCCTCGGTCAGCAGCGACGGCCAGGCCACCGTCAAACTGATCCAGGGCGGTCTGACCGTCAGCGGCAGTGTCTCCAAATCCACCGTGTCCCAATATCACAATCAACTGGTCACCGTCACCAGCGGTTCCACCGGTACGCTCTCCCTCTCCGTGGTCTCCGGCAGCAATGCCAAGGGGGCCCTGGATGTAGCCGCCCGAAAGCTGGGCGACAAACCCGTGGCGGACAATGTGGCGGTCTACGATCGAGTCAAGGACGGCGCCGTTGTGGCGGTCAAGTATTCCGACCTCACCGCCCCCTCCATCCCTCCCTCCAAGATCAGCTTTGTCTCCTACGACTACGCGGGCCGGGTCAGGTATCTGGTCCTGAACGACGCCACCGGAGACGCCTACACCTACGGCTATTTCTCTTACACCCGTGCAGAGGAGAATGAGGAGGGCGACGTGGTCAGACCCGCCCAGCTTTGTGTGCGTATGGCAGACAGCAAGGGCGCGGAGACCAGGTCCGCCCAGGGCGGCTTCCTGGGTACGGTCCGCAGCGATGCGGCTGGCGGCGTGGCTTATGCCGCCGACGGCAGGATCTCCGCCACCGTTTTGCTCCAATCCCTCCCCGGCATCAAGCGCAGCGCCTTTGATCCGGAGGCCATGACCGTCACTGTGGCGGGCGTCGCCTACCCGATCTCCGAGCAGGTCCAGTGCTATAACAAGGCCACCAAGACCTGGTTCACCCCCGGCAAGGAGGGGATGGAATCTGCTCGGGCCTACTCCGACAATCTGACCCTCTACTACGACCGCACGCCTGAAAACGGCGGCAAGATCCGTCTCATCGTAGTTGACTGACCCCGGCAAGACCTGAAATAAAAAGCCGGCTCGGGAACCATGGTTTCCGAGCCGGCTTTTTATTTTTCCCAGTCCCTCATCTGCTCACCGGGCAGTCGCATCTCTGGCACTGTCGCAGGGTGTGTCTTCCCTCTTCCCGATGTTCGTATCACATCATAGCAAAAAGGCTTGCCCCGCTCAAGTAACTGTGAAATCGTTAAGCGACCCATTTCTATGCCCCCACTTCCCATCTTATGCACGGATAGCCCATCTCATTTTTGTGGACTTGGCCCGGGGATTGCGGAAACACTCCTCCGCGGAGGGCCGGATCACCTCATCGGCGATCTCCCGATAAACCCCTTCCCGGTAAAACTGCTGAAACGCCTTTTTCACCAACCGGTCCTCCCCGGAGTGGAAGGTGAGCACCGCCGCCCTTCCTCCGCTGGCCAGCACCCCCGGCAGCTTTTCCAAAAAGGTGTAGAGCACCTCGAATTCGCTGTTGACGTCGATCCGCAGAGCCTGGAAACACCTCTGGCAGGACTTTTTTACACCTTCCTTCCGCTCTCCGGGAGGCAAAAAGGACAGGGCATCCCCAATGATCCCCGCCAGCTGCCGGGTGGTGGCGATCTCCCCGCCTCCGCGCCGGACGGCGGTCACCGCCCGGGCGATCCGGTCGGCGTAGGGCTCGTCCGCGTTCTCGGTCAGCAGGTCGGCCAGCTCCTCCCGATCCAGTTCCCGCAGCCTCTGGGCGGCGGAGACCCCGGCGGTGGGATCCAGCCGCAGGTCCAGCGGGCCGTCCTGCTTGAAGGAAAATCCCCGTTCCGGGTTGTCGATCTGCATGGAGGAGACCCCCAGGTCGGCCAGCACGAAATCAAACTTCACGCCCGGCGCCACCTGGTCCAGGTCGGCAAAATTCATCCGCCGGACGGTGAGCAGATCCGGCCCATAGCCCAGCCCCTCCAGCCTCTTTCGGGTCTTTTCCGACTCGATGGGGTCGACGTCGGTGGCGTAGAGATGTCCCTGCCCCTGAAGCTGCTCCAGCATCTTCCGGGTGTGCCCACCGTATCCCAGGGTGGCGTCCAGTCCCGTCTGCCCGGGCCGGATCTGGAGAAACTCCAGGATCTCTTCCACACAGATGGGGACGTGGCTCCCCGCCGGGGTTTTTCCGCTCTGCAAAATGTGCTCCACGTCGGAGCTGTAGCGCTCCGGCTGCAGCTCCTTATACTTTTCCGCAAATGTGCGGGGATGGGTTCCCCGGTAGCGGATCCGCCTCCGGTGCGGTCTCTCTTCGTCCAAGTCGGGACCTCCTCTTCCTGTGCTGCAGCGCCTGTCCGTCTTTTTCCCGTATTGCCGCCCGCCGCGGCTTATCTCCGCGCCCTGAGCTGCCAAAAGGCCACCGCGCTGGCGGCCGCCACGTTCAGCGAGTCTACGCCGTGGAGCATGGGGATGCACACCGTGTAATCACAGTCGGCAATGGTGCTGCGGGCCAGCCCGTCGCCCTCCGTTCCCAGTACGATGGCCAGCTTCTCCTCCGCCGCGAGTCGGGGGTCGTCCACGCTGACGGCGGTGCCGCTCAAAGCCATGGCGGCAGTCCGAAATCCCAGACTGCGCAGCCGCTCTATCCCGGCCCCGGGCCAATCCGCCGGCTGAATGCCGATCCGGGTCCAGGGGATCTGAAACACCGTCCCCATACTGACCCGCGCCGCCCGTCGGTACAGCGGATCGCAGCAGGACGGCGTGACCAGTACCCCGTCCATCCCCAGCGCCGCCGCCGAGCGGAAAATGGCGCCCACGTTGGTGGTGTCCACGATGTTCTCCAAAACCGCCACCCGGCGCGCTCCGGTGCACAGCTCCTCCACACTGGGCAGTCTGGGACGCCGCATGGCGCACAGCACGCCCCGGGTCAGCGGATACCCCGTCAGCCCCGCCAGCAGTTCCCGGTCCGCCGTGTAGACAGGCACGTCGCCGCAGCGCGTCAGGATCCCGGCGGCCTGCCCCTCGATCTGTCTGCGCTCCATCAAGAGGGAAACAGGTTCACACCCCGCGTCCAGGGCCCGCTCGATGACTTTGGGGCTCTCCGCAATAAAAATGCCCTTCTCCGCCTCTCTCCGGCTGCGCAGCTGCGCCTCCGTCAGCCGGGCAAAGACATCCAGCTCAGGCCGTGTCAGATCTGTTATTTCAATCCTGTTGGGCATATTCGTCTCTCCGCCTGTCCCACAATATTTACGCCTTTCGCCGGTAGGTCCGCAAAAAGGCGGCCGCCATGCGCCGGTACGGCGGCGGTCCCTCTCCGGGCGCAGCGCCTGCCGTTCTTTTATTATAGTAAAAATCCCTTCCAGATGCAACTTGCAATCGCGCCCCGGTCTTTCCGTCTACTTGGGCTCCACCTGATCCCGCAGCACGGCCACCGCCTGCTTCAGCCACCCCGGCAGCGGCGCCCCCATCGCCCCCGCATTTTCCACAATGCTCCCCACCTCCGTGAGGATGTACCAGATCACCACCAGGGGGCAGAGAAACACCGTGTAGGAAAAGGGCAGCTCCACCGTGGGCAGATTGGCCAGGATCTGCCCCACCACCAGATCCAAGATCCCGGAGATGGTCACCGCGGCCACACAGCCGGCCTTGTGCCACAGTCCCTCCCGGGCGGCTGCGGAGGACCAGTCCCCCCGCTTGGCCCCCGCCGCCATCCCGGTGAGCACATCCATCCCCATGCAGACCGCCCACGCCACGATCAGCCACCCAAACCAGCCCCAAAGGGCGGTGAGCGCCGCCAGCGCCGCGCTCACCGCCCCCTTGAGGGAATTGATCTTATGCTCCATTTTCCGGCTCCTTCCCCGGTCCATCCAGCAATCCCAGCCGCTCCAGCCATACCAGGCTTTGAAGGTTGGTCTCGTAGACTGCCGCCGCGCCGCTCTCGTCCATTTTGATCACGCCGGCAGCAATGGCCTTCTCGGCCGCAGTCTGCGCCCACTCCGGCATTTCCGCCACATATCGATATTGCTTCATCTCTTCCTCCCCATCCACACGGGCCTCCTCCTCCACACGGGCCGCCCCACCCACAAACCGGAGCGCTCTCCGGCGGCGCAGCACGGCCCCGCCATTGGCCTCGCTGTCCGTGCCGGTGTTTCCGTCGATGGTTGTCACGTAGCCGTTCTCCACGCGCTCGCAGATCCCCACGTGGTTCATCCCTCCGCTCGCCCCGCCGTCAAAGACAAAAAACACCAGGTCCCCTCTTTGAAGCTCCGCAGGGCCCACCGCCCGCCCCTGGTTCCGGTAATAGCGGTAGAGCTCCGTGCAGGATGCGGTCTTTCCCCCTCCATAAAAGAGTCTCCCCGCTCCTGCCTGCCGAAAGAGCCACCACTGGAACACACAGCACCACGGATAGGCCGGACCGGACACCTCCCGGCCGTAGTAGGCCGTATTGTACTTCACCCGGTTGCTCCCCGCCGGCGCCTCCCGGGTGCCCAGCTCGTCCCGGGCCAGCGCCAGCAGCTTTTCCTGAACCGTCAAATTCTCTTTCTCCTCTCCCCTCGGGCAGGATTTCTCATTGACTTTTTCCCGCTTTTCCTCTATGATTTCCCTGGCCTCCCGCATCAGCCCGCCGCTGCCAGAAGCGCGTCCGCCTCGGCCCGGCTCAGCCGGCCCGCCGCCACCAGCGCCTCAATGCGCTGGGCGTTCCACAGTCTGGGATAATACTTCCGGGCCATCTCATATACGCTCACAGATCCACACCTCCCATCGCAGCCAGGTAATCCACATCGGCCCGGAGCTGCTCCAGCTCCGTGGGCTCCTGCTCCGGCCCGGCCGGTCTCTGGGCGGGTGTGACGGCAGTCAGCACTCCCTCCTCCACGGTGAGCTCGCAATAGCCCCCGCAGTCCCACACAGTCTGGACCAGCGCTTCCGGCACCTCGATCCAGCCCTCCAGCCAGCACTCCTTCCGGTGGCTCTGGCTCTGTACGCCGTGTCCTCCGTCTGCCCGGGGCGTCAGTTCGATAATGGTCAGCATATGCTCCGCCTCCTTTTCAACTGCATCTGTTTTTCGGGCAAAAGTGGGACGGTCTCATACATATACGCAAAAATTTTTTAACCAGGGAGGCATTCCCATGAAACACATTCTCATGATTGGCACCGGCGGCACCATCGCCTCGGAGATGACCGAGGCTGGACTGACCCCCGAGCTTGGCGGCGCAGACTTTCTGCAATATGTCCCCGCCGTGCGGTCCCTCTGCCATGTAGACTGCCTTCAGGTCTGCAACATCGACTCCACCAACATGACCCCGGCCATCTGGCTGGACGTGGCCCGCGCCGTGCAGAAGAACTATGCCCGGTACGACGGCTTCGTCATCTGCCACGGCACCGACACCATGGCCTATACCGCCTCCGCTCTGAGCTATCTCATCCAGGGCAGCCCCAAGCCCATTGTCCTCACCGGCAGTCAAAAGCCCATCCACCTGGACATCACCGACTCCAAGACCAACCTTCTGGATAGCTTCACCGTAGCCTGCGACGGCCGCATCCCCGGGGTCAGCGTGGTTTTCGGTGGGGTGGTGATCCTGGGCACCCGGGCCCGCAAGACCTTCTCCAAGAGCTACGGGGCCTTCTCCAGCATCAACTACCCCATTTTGGGTGTCGTTCAGGACGGCCGCCTGGTCCCCTATATCACTCCGCCCGCCGCTGCCGCTCCCCGCTTTTACGACCATCTGGACGAAAAAGTCTCTCTGCTCAAGCTCATTCCTGGTACCTCTCCCGCCCAGCTCGCCTTCCTCCTGTCTGAGAGCGACGCCGTCATCATCGAGAGCTATGGCGTCGGCGGCGTCCCCGCCGGCGACCAGGGAGCCTTTTACCAGCGCATCCGCACCGCCGTCCGGGAGGGAAAGATCATCGCCGTCACCACCCAGGTTCAAAACGAGGGCAGCGACCTGTCCATCTACACCGTGGGCCACCGCCTCAAAAGCGATCTTGGGGTGCTGGAGTCTTACGACATGACCACCGAATCCGTGGTTGCCAAGCTCATGTGGGCTCTTGCCCAGGCGGGAAGCTCCGCCGCCGTGTCCAGGCTCTTTTACACTCCTGTCGCCGGCGACATTCTCTGCTGTCCATAGCTCAGCTCAGACAAAAGGCCCGGACGATTTCAAATCGTCCGGGCCTTTTGTCTATTCCCCATAATAGCGCAGCAGGTCCTCCATCAGCAGGCTGCCGATCAGCCCGCTGCCAAAGGCGGTCAGCGCAGCCAGCAGAAACACGTCTGCATATTCATAAAGCCGGGGGGCCATCGCCCCTCCCTGTCCCGCCCGAATCAGCAGCGCGGCCGTTCCCCCAAGCAGCAAAATACACAGGGCAAGTCCCCGGGTCAAAACAAAGCGAGAGAGTTCCCGATAAGTACGATCCATTCCAGTTAAACTCCATTTCGTGCTTTTTTATTATTTTAGCAGCTTGTTGATTCCTTCGCAATGTAAAGATTTTTCCTTCATATTTTGACACAATTCGACTTTTTTCATCTCTTTGGTTAACCGATAATCTCTCCGGATTGACATAACATTTCCACTTTGTCGATTTTGGGGGAAACTTTTAAATATACAAAAGATGGAAAACACAATATAATGTGTTTAACGTGAATGATTTTGGGAGGTTTACTACAAGATGAGGGAACTGAAGTTAGATCTGCCGTCTGTGTACCCGGACCTGGAAGAAAACCGCCGCTTCGATTATTCCGTTTTAGTGGATGTGGTGGATACCGGAAATTTTGTCTGTGAGAGCTATGGTGCATGTGTGACGTCACGGTCCAGCGGCGAGCGTGCAGCCATCTCTCACATTACAGTCAGCCCCTCCCGAATTGACGAGCTGATGCGTCTCCTGGTCCGCAATCAGGTGGGACCGCTTCACCTGCGGGACGTGGTAGACGACTGGCTTTAAAGCTGGACAGACAAGGGCGCCGACGGAAGCTGTCCGCCGGCGCCCTTGCCTGTCTATTTCTTCCCCTGCCCCCTCCAATATTCGGCGGCCGCCTGCCAGGCGGCCTGATTTTTTTCCGTCTGCTCCCGGGGCTCATAGCCCAGGGAGCGGAGATACCGTCCGGTATAAGCGGAGAACACCTCCGCCCCCGCCCGGTTCAGATGGCCCCCGTCGTAAAGGTGCCGGGTCACATCCAGCCCGATCTCTTCAAAACTGTCCGCCCAGTTGACAAAGCGCACCTCGGGGGCGGCCTCCTTCACGTCAGCCTCCAGCTTTGCGTAGACCTCAGGCGCATACTGGCTGTATGTGGGATTGATCGTCAGGATCAGGGGGATCCCGTTCTCCCGGCAAAGTCCGGCGATCCGGGAGAAGTCCGAAAGATTCCGCCGGTAGACCTCTTCCCCCTGCTCCACGGGGTGGAGGAAGGGGCCTCCCTCCAGTTCGGTGAAAACCTGCTCCACCGCGGTGTGCCCCTTCAGCAGATCCCCCCGCGCAGGGAGGATCGCTTTTTTAAAATCTCCCGGGGTCAGTTCCTTCCACCGGTCATGATAAAAATAGAGGTCGAAAAAAAGCCCCAGCCGCTTGTCGGGCTCGGCGGCGTCAAAAATGGCCTTTACCCGGTTCATCCCCCAGGGCATGTACCCCAGGTTGATCTGCGTGTAGTTCTGATAGCGCGCAAAGAAAAGAGAACTCCCCTCCATCACCACCACCGAGGGCTTCTGGGTCTTGAGCGCCTCCCGCAGATACCAGTAAGTGATGGCGGGCGTCTGTTCAGACCCTCCCAGCACATACCCTGTCAGAGCGCTCTCGGCATACATCACCCCGGGATTCCAGTCGCAGTAGGCATAGGAACTGCCCAGGAAAAGCACGTCGATGGAATCCTTCGGCTCACAGAGGTAGGCGTCCCAGGTGGAGCCATAGTCGGTGTGGGCCGGCCGCAGAATATCGGCGGCCAGGTTGAGGAGCAGTGCCGCCGTCAGCAGAAAGGCCGCGGCGAAGAAAGGCTCTTTCCAATTCCGTTTTGTCATATTGATCCCCTTTAAAACTGTCCGTAGATAAAGGACTGGGCGTTATACCCGGTTCCATAGCTGCCGAACACTACCACAAGAAGCAGCAGCCCCAGATAGACACACCACCGGATCCACCGCGTGGCGGTCAGCACCCGCCCGGTCACATCGGCCGTCTGGCTCCAGGCGTCCACCGCCAGCAGCAACAAAAAGCCCACCCCGGCGGCCAGAAACTCCCACCGGTCCATCCCCATCCCGGACAGGGGCGACACCCACATCGGCCCGGAGACCATTCCCCGAAGCACGGCCAAACCCGCCGACACGGACCCGGCCTTAAAAAATACCCAGGCCAGGGTGGCCAGCACGAACACGCATCCCATCTGCCACAGGGAGGTCATCGCCCCATTTTCCCGCAGTCCAAGCCCGGCTCGAACTCTGGCCCGCAGCGGGGCGGTCAGCCCGCCGATGACCTGATAGATCCCGTTGAGCAGCCCCCAAACCAAAAAGGAGACCGCCGCCCCGTGCCACAGTCCGCTGACGGCAAAGACGATCAGCAGATTGAGGTCCTTGCGCATCTTACCCTTCCGGTTGCCCCCCAGAGGGATGTAAAGGTAATCCCGAAACCAGGTGGACAGAGAGATGTGCCACCGCCTCCAGAACTCCGCAATGGACCGGGAGAAATAGGGCGTACGAAAGTTCTCCGTCAGGGTAAAGCCCATCGCCTTGGCAGAGCCCACCGCCATATCGGAGTAGGCAGAAAAGTCGCAATAGATCTGGATGGAGAAAGCACAGGCGGCGGCGATCACCTGGATCGTCCCAAACTCCTCCGGCGCGGCAAACACGGTGTTCACCACCGCCGCCAGCCGGTCGGCCAGCACCAGCTTTTTAAAAGCCCCCCACAGAAATCGGAGCAGCCCCTCCCGCAGAGCGTCATATTGAAATGGATGGGTCTCCTCAAACTGAGGCAGCAGCCGGTCTGCCCGCCCGATGGGCCCGGAGAGCAGCGCGGGGAAAAAGGAGAGGAACAGCGCATATTTGACAAAGCTCCGCTGGGCCCGTACTTTCCCACGGTAGACGTCGATCAGATACCCCATGGCGGCGAACAGGTAGAAGGAGATCCCCGCCGGGAGCAGCAGCGGCGGCACAGCGGGAGACCAGTCCAGCCCCGCCGCCCCCAGCCCCCGAGCCAGAAGAGAGACTCCAAAATTCAGATATTTAAAAAGGAAGAGCACCCCGATCAGCAGCGCCAGCGCCAAAGCCAGCAAACCCTTCTTCCGACGCTGTTCCAGCGCCAGGCCCACAGCGTAGGTCACCCCGGCGGCCCCTAAGAGGAACGGAAAGCTCTCCGGCCCCGCGCACAGGTAGAAAAACCAGCTGGCCGCCAGCAGCCAGCCGTTCCGCCCCCGGCCCGGCAGCAGGAAGTAGACCAGGGCTGTCACAGGGAAAAAGAGGATATAGCTCAGGGACAGAAATCCCACGGCCGTCCCCTCCCTTCTCAAAAATTTCAACTCATTGTACTCAATTTGCGGAGCGGTGTCAATGAAAAGGCGGACGCACTGCGGCGTCCGCACCTTCAAAAACGCCTCTCCGGCTCACTCGGCCCTCTGCAGCCACATCACCATATCCCGGACAGTCTCCTCCAGCTCCCACGGAGCGTATCCCAGTTCCCGCCGTGCCTTTTCACTGGAAAAAAGCCCGTTTCCGGTCAGGGTCCGCAGGGAGTAGCCGGTGTAAAACGGCCTGCGTCCCCGCAGGGCGGCCCAACCACCGATGGCCGGAACCGCGGCCCTGGCCAGCCAGAGGGGCATCACCGGAAGGGCTCCCTTCCCACGGACCTTTCCTGCCATTGCCAGCAGCTCCGGGATCCGGGCATAGTGTCCGCCGAGGAGATAGCTCTCCCCGGAACGCCCCCGCTCCGCGGCCAGCAGGCAGCCCCCGGCCACATCCCGCACATCCACGAAGTCATATCCCCCCTCCACACAGGCGTGCAGGCTGCCGTCCAGATACCCGGCAAACAGCTGCACCAGGTGGTTGCGCCCTCGGTCATAGGGCCCGATGATCCCGGAGGGAAGCACGATCACCGCATTCAGTCCCTCCCGGGCGGCATCCAGCACCGCCTGCGCCGCCTCTGCTTTGGTCCTGGCATAGCCCCCAAACACCGCCTCGGGAGAAAAGGCGTCCACTTCCCGCATGACCTGCCCTTGGGGCAGCTCCGGGATGGCATGGACCGAGCTGACATGGACCAGCCTCCGGGCCCCGTGCTCCCGGCAGAGCCGCAGGATATTTCGGGTCCCGCCCACATTGACCTCATAGAGCGCCTGCGGGACCTTTCGGGCAATGGAGATGAGGGCCGCCGTGTGGATGACGGTGACCCCCGCGCCCTCCCAGCCCTCGAAAAGCCCCTCCAGAGACTTTGCCTCCCGCACATCCCCCGGAAAATAGGAAATTCCCGGCCCCACTGCGGGTCCGGCCTCTCCGGGAAGGATCAGCCCCCGGACCTCCCGTCCCGCGTCCAGCAGACTGCGCACAATGGCGCCGCCCAGATGCCCGGCCGCACCGGTCACCACATACCTGTCCCCCCGCTCTCCCCATTCCATTGCACGATCCCCTCCACGTTTTGCCGCCCGTCGCCTCCCGGAATTTCTTTTCATTGATTTTTATTTTATCACATCCCGGTCCGCCGGACAACCTCTCCCTCCGATTGCACCCGCCCCGGAAATGTGATATACTGTCTGGAATCCCGATTCGAACCCAAGGAGGTGCGCGTTACGGACACGCTCCTTTCTCTTCCCCAGACCATTCTGGACGCCCTCCACGGCTTTCTGGCCCAGCACCCCGCCGTGGCGGGATGGTACACCACCGTGGTCCGCTTTCTCTTCCCCATCCTGGCTCTGCTCATTCTGGTGGGGGCCATCCGCTCCCTGCTCACAGTGCCCCACCTGCCCGAGGTGTGGGGCTATCTCTCCCTGCCCAACGGGGCCGGGGCCCCGCTCACCCACTGGGAGAACATCCTGGGCCGCTCTGCCTCCGCGGACGTGGTACTGGAATACCCCACCATCTCCCGCCAGCACGCCTCTCTCATTCGGGACCCCCGCGACTGCTGGACGGTCTACGACCTGGGCTCCAAGGGCGGCATTCTGGTCAACGGCGCCCGGGTGGAGGAATCCGCCCCCCTCCGCTACGGGGACGTGCTCTCCCTGGGCGGGGTGGAGACCGTTCTCCTCCCCGTCTCACCCGAGGAAAAGGCCCAGCGCCGGGAGCGGCGGCGGAAGGCCCGGCCCGTCTCCCCCTGGGGAAGCCTTTTGCTGCTCACGGTCTTTCAGGTCCTCACCGGCATCCAGCTCACCATTTCCGAGGGCAGGAACGCCGCTCCCTCCCTCCCCTTTACCTTTCTGGCCCTCACCCTGCTTATGTGGGCTTATTTTCTGACCCTCCGGGCCTTCCGCCGGGTGGGCTTTGAGATGGAACTCATCGCCTTCTTTCTCTCCACCCTCTCCCTGTCTGTAGTGGCCTCCTCCAACACCCCCGCCCTCCCCAAGCAGTTTCTCTGTGTGGTGCTGGGTCTTGTGGTGTTCCTGGTCCTGGGGGCGTTTCTCCGGGATCTGGAGCGGGCCAAGAAGATCCGCTGGCTCATGGCGGGGGCCGCCATCGGCCTTTTGGGGATCACCCTGGTCCTGGGCAGCCGGAAATTCGGCGCGACCAACTGGATCAGCATCGGCGGAATGTCCCTCCAGCCCTCGGAGCTGGCCAAGATCTGCTATATCTTTGCCGGCTCGGCCACTCTGGACCGGCTCTTCCGCAAGCGGAACCTGACCCTTTTCATCGTCCTCACCGGAGCGTGCCTGGGCTTTCTCGCCCTCATGAGCGACTTCGGCACCGCCGCCATCTTCTTTGTCACCTTCCTGGTCATCGCCTATCTCCGCTCCGGGGACTGGGCCACCCTGGGCCTGATCACCGGCGGAGCCGTGGGGGGCGTGCTGGTGATCCTCAGCCTGAAACCCTATGTTCTCAGCCGCTTTGCCTCCTGGGGCCACGCCTGGGAAAACGCCTCGGTCGGGGCGGGCTACCAGCAGACCCGGGCCATGTCGGCGGCGGCCTCCGGCGGGCTGATCGGCGTAGGTCCCGGAGAGGGCTGGCTCCACCGGGTGGGCGCGGGGGACACCGATCTGGTGTTCGGCATGCTCTGCGAGGAATGGGGCCTGCTGATCGCCCTGCTGGCGGTGGCCTGCATCGCCACCCTGGCCGTCTTTGCCGTCCGCGCCTGCAAGACCGGCCGCTCCTCCTTCTACATTATCGCCGCCTGCGCGGCCACCTCCCTGCTGGTCTTTCAAACCTGCCTCAACGTCTTTGGCTGCATGGATCTGCTGCCCATGACCGGCGTGACCTTTCCCTTCGTCTCCAACGGCGGCTCGGCCATGATCGCCTCCTGGGGCCTGCTGGCCTTCCTCAAGGCCACCGACACCCGCCAAAACGCCAGCTTCGCCATCCGCCTGTCCTCCAAGCGGGAGGACAACGCCTCCGCCCCTCTGGCCCCCCGCCTGGCCCCGGAAGATCCGCTGGACTGGGACGACGAGGAGGTGAACGGCGATGCGTAAGATCGAAAAGCGGGCCGCCGTCTGTCTTTTGCTGGTTCTCGCTCTGCTGCTGGGCAGCGGCTTTTTTGCCTTCCGCTTTGTGGCCTACGGCGGCAAATGGGTCTCCTTCGCCGCCAACCGTCACCTCTACAACTCCACCGGACAGCTGGCGGTAGGCCGGGTGCTGGACCGGGACGGCGACGTTCTCTCCTGCGTCAATGCAGACGGACAGCGGCTCTACTATGAAAACCCGGACGTCCGCCGGGCCACCCTCCATGCTGTGGGCGACCCCGCCGGCAACATCGGCACCGGGGCGCTGGTGGCCTTTGCAGACCAGCTCTCGGGCTACAACCTGCTCACCGGCACCTACTCCCCCCTGGGGGCGGGCAACGACCTCTATCTCACCATCGACGCCCGCCTCAACTACACCGCCCACCGGGCCATGAACGGCCGGAAGGGGACGGTGGCGGTCTACAACTACAACACAGGGGAAGTGCTGTGCATGTATTCCGCTCCCACTTTTGATCCCGCGGATCCTCCGGGCATCCAGGACGGGGACGAGCGGTACGACGGCGTTTACGTCAACCGGTTCCTCTCCGCCCTCTATCCCCCGGGCTCGGTGTTCAAGCTGGTGACCCTGGCCGCCGCGTTGGAAAACCTGCCTGAACTGGAAAGCCGCACATTCACCTGCACCGGCGCCACCCAGGTGGGCGGCGAGACCATCACCTGCACCGCCCCCCACGGAGAACTCAATGCAGAAAGTGCCCTGGCCTGCTCCTGCAACGGCTTCTTCGCCCAGCTGGCGTCCGAACTGGGACCGGACGTCCTGGCCTCCTATGCCAAAAAGGCGGGCCTCACCTCCAGCTACAACGTCAGCGGTCTTTCCACCGCCAGAGGCTCTTTCGATTTTACCGGGGCCACTGTGGGGCAGGTGGGCTGGGCGGGCGTGGGCCAGTACAACGACCTGGTCAACCCCTGCGCCATGCTGGTCTACATGGGGGCCATCGCCCGGGGCGGGGATGCCGCGGTACCTCAGCTGGTTCTGAAAACGCAGTCCGCGCTGGATCTTCCCCTTTCTTTTTACCTGAAGAAAAAAACTGGCACACTCATCAGGGCGGACACCGCCAAGCAGGTGACCGCCATGATGTCCAACAATGTGCAGGCCACTTACGGTGCAGACCGCTTTCCCAACATGGACGTGTGCGCCAAGTCGGGCACGGCCGAGGTGGGGGGCGGCAAAGCCCCCAACGCCTGGTTCGCCGGCTTCCTCCGGAACGCCTCCACCCCCTACGCCTTTGTAGTGCTGGTGGAAAACGGCGGCTCCGGCTCGGATGTGGCGGGCAGCGTGGCCGCCCGGGTACTGAACACGTTGGTCAACGGCTGAAAAATCCCTTTGATCCGGGAGGAGACCCTATGGAAAAAAACAAGCTCATCGTCATTCTGGGCACCACCGCCTGCGGCAAAAGCGGTCTGGGGGTAGCTCTGGCCAAACGATACCACGGCGAGATCGTCTCCGCCGACTCCCGTCAGGTCTACCGGGGCCTGGATCTGGGCACCGGCAAGATCACGCCCGAGGAGATGGAGGGCGTTCCCCACCACATGCTGGATGTGGCCGACCCCGGGGAGAGCTATTCGGTGGCCCAGTTCCAGCGGGGGGCCTATGAGGCCATCGATGCCATTGCCGCCCGGGGCCGCCTGCCCTTCCTGGTGGGCGGGACCGGACTTTACATCCGTGCGGTGTCCGAGGGCTACGTCTTTCACGCCGCCCCTCCGGACCCCGCGCTCCGTGCCCGGCTGGAGACCCTTTCTACCCAGGAGCTGCGCTCCGGTCTCGCCGCACTGGGGGTAGGTGTGGACACGGATGCCTGGAACAACCGTCCCCGGCTGATCCGCCTGCTGGAGAAAAGCAGAAACGGAGAGGACCCCCACGCGGAGGCCCAGCGCCAGCCCCGCTACGACGTGCTCACTCTGGGGGTCTCCTTTCCCCGGGAGACCGTCTGCCGCCGCATCGACGAGCGCCTGCTGGCCCGTCTGGACGCAGGCATGGTGCAGGAGGTGGCCGAACTGCGCCTTCAGGGGGTCTCCGACGAATTCCTGGAGGGGCTGGGTCTGGAATACCGGTACATTCTCCGCTATCTCCAGGGCACGCTCCCCTCGGAGGACGCCCTCATCGACGAGTTGGGCCGCGCCATCAAGCGCTTTGCCAAGCGCCAGGTCTCCTGGTTCAAAAAGGACAAAGACGTCCACTGGCTGGACATGGAGGCCGACCCTGCGGCAGAGGCCGCCGCGCTCATCGACGCGTTCCTCTGATCTCCTTCCACTGCCCCGTCAGAATTCCTTCACAAATCTTTACAAAAACATCAGACTTTCTCTCTGGTTTCCTTCGTTTTTTCGGTTAGACTGAAATCAGCCTTGAAAAAGCGGAGGAATCTTTGTCATGTTTTGGAAGTTCAATGAAAAAGCCCCCTGGATATCCTGTATCTCCGATCTGCTGGCCGACGAGGCGGTGCAGTCCATGCGCGCCCTGCCCCAGCACCGTCCGGGCTTCAGCTGTTATCACCATTCCCTTCTGGTGTCCTACACCGCCTATTGTCTGTGCCGCCGCCTGGGCTGGCGCGCCAGAGAGGCCGCCCGGGGCGCTCTGCTCCACGATTTTTATCTCTACGACTGGACCGACCGGCAGCTCCACACCTGCTGGTTTCATTTAAAGCATCACGGGGAGACCGCCCTCAAAAACGCCGAAGCGCATTTTCTCCTCACCCAGAGGGAGAAGGACATCATCGTCACCCACATGTTCCCTCTCACCCCCACGCCCTGCCACTTCCGGGAATCCTTTGCCGTGAGCCTGGCAGACAAGGTCTGCGCATTACTGGAGCTGCTGGGTCTGCTTCCCGGCGAGGGGCTGGACGTTCCCTATGCCCTGCCCGCCGCCATCCATGCGCTTCCCCTCTCCAAAGCCATCTGACGCATAAACGGCCCAAAAGCGGACATGCTGATTCCATCCATTTGAGGAGGGATCGCCATGTCCGTTTTATTTGAAAACAGTGAGACCAAGCGCAACGTCCTTCGGGCCTTTGCCGGCGAGAGCCAGGCCCGCAACCGCTACACCTTTGCCGCCGGGCTGGCAAAGAAAAACGGCCTGCACGTCATCGAGGCCGTGTTCACCTTCACCGCTGATCAGGAGCGGGCACACGCCAAGGCCTATTACGAGCTGCTCAAGCCCTGCTCCGGGGAGAATATCGCCATTGACGGCACTTACCCGGTGGACCTCTACGAGACCGTGCTGGAGCATCTCCGCGCCGCCCAGCACAACGAGTACCAGGAGTGGGAGCACGACTACACCGGCTTCGCCCACACCGCCAAAGAGGAGGGCTTCCCCGAGGTCTCCCACCTCTTCTCCCAGATCGCCCGCATCGAGCAGACCCACGGCGACCGTTTCGGCCAGTTTGCCGATCTGCTGGAGCAAAACAAGCTCTTCATCAGCGAGACCGAATGTCAGTGGATGTGTCTCAACTGCGGCTATCTGGTCACCGCCACCCGCCCCCCCGAGCTCTGCCCGGTGTGCAAGCACCCCCAGGGCTTCTTCGTCCGGGTGGAAATGGTCCCCTTCCAGATGAAGCGCTGATTTCCCGAAAGAAGCTGTCCCCCGCGCCGCTTTTGCGGCGCGGGGGACAGCTTCTTTTTACAGATACAGTTTGACTTCGCCCCGGCGCTTGTACCCCTCTTCCAGTTCGGTCTTATGGTAGAGATACCCGGCGTCGTCGTAATACTTGGCCCCCTTGGGGCATTTCTTCACACAGGCGCCGCACTTGATACAGATGCCGGTATACTGACTGGGGTCCTCCGGGCTGATGGAGCCCATGGGACAGACCTTCACGCACACCCTGCATTTGTCGCAGGCATCGGAGGTCAGGGGCTTCACCTTCAAAATATTCACCGGGGTCCCCTTCCGGTCCCGCGGCTGATAATACCCCCGGTAGGGCTTGGGTGTCCCGTCCACCGCCACCAGTTCCAGTTCGTCTCCCGCCAGCCGACCCGCCGCTCTCTCTCCCAGGGTCCGGGCCAGGGCCAGGTCGTCGGCGTCGGGCCGTCCGGCCGCCAGCACGGTGGAGAAGGAGTGCTCTCCCACAAAGGCCCCCGCGGCAAAGGGCCGGAAGCCGTGGTCGGCCAGAATGTCTCTGAGTTCGATGAGGGAATCGTCAAAATCACGGTTGCCGTAGGTCACCACCAGCACGGCGGCAGCCCCGTTCCCGGCCAGGGTATCCAGATACTTCAGCAGCACGTTGGGCACCCGCCCGGCATAAGTAGGCGTTCCAAAGACCACCGCGTCGGTGTCCCGGAAGTCCGGCTGACCCTGCCGCCCGGAGGGCAGCGTAAAGTCCCAGACCTCCAAAGGCGCCCCCAGTTTCTCCGCCAGCGTCCCGCCGACCGTGCGCGTTATTTTCTCCGTGGTACCGGTGGCGCTCCAATACATGATCCAAACTCGCCGAATGTTCATGAAAAGCCCTCCTTCTCTTCCCAGGCGGTCCAAAACCGTCCATCTTCGTTCCAGTATACCAGCCTTGTAACCGACTTGCAAGAACGATACTTTCTGCTATAATGGCTTTTAAGAATGTCCGGGAACTTCCGGTAAGGAGTGGAAACACTGTGAACATCATCATCGTGGGCGACGGCAAGGTAGGCGCCGCCCTGGCCGCCCAGCTCTCTTCGGAGGGGCACGACATCACCATCATCGACTCCGACCCCCAGGTACTCAGCGAGAGCATTGAAAAGCTGGACGTGATGGCGGTAACGGGCAACGGCGCATCCATGTCTGTCCTGCGGGAGGCCGGAGCCGGGGAAACCGGACTCCTCATCGCCGCCACCAGCCTGGATGAGCTGAACCTGCTCTCCTGTCTCACGGCCAAAAAGCTGGGTGCCAAGCACACCATCGCCCGGGTCCGCAACCCGGAGTATGCCGACCAGCTCATCTCCATGCGGGAGGAGTTGGGGCTTTCCATGACGGTGAACCCCGAACTCTCCGCCGCCCACGAGGCCTACCAGCTGCTCCAGTTTCCATCCTTCCTCAAGCGGGAATCCTTTGCCAAGGGGAGAGTGGAGATCGTGGCCATCCCGGTGGATGCCGGTTCCCCTCTGGCGGGGATCCCCCTGTCCCGGCTCTACGAGATCGCCCGGGTCAACGTTCTGGTCTGCGCCGTGGAGCGGGAGGACGGGATCCACATCCCCTCCGGCTCCTTCACCATCCAGACAGGAGACACCCTCTTCGTCACCGCCGGCGTCCAGGACCTGGCCGAGCTGGTCAAGCACCTGAAGCTGGTGGATCGAAAGGTAAAGAATCTGCTTTTGATCGGCGGCTCCCGCATCGCCTTCTATCTGGCCCACCGGTGCCTGGAGAGCGGGATGAACGTCAAGATCATCGAGCGGGAGCACAGCCGCTGCCTGGAGCTGGCGGAGGCGCTTCCCACCGCCGTGGTCATCGAGTCCGACGGATCCCGCCAGGACGTTCTGGAAGCCGAGGGCCTTCGCCGCAGCGACGCGGTGGTCACCCTCACCGGAATGGACGAGGAAAATCTGGTCCTCTCCATGCTGGCCGGGCATCTGGGGGTCCCCAAGGTCATCACCAAGATCAACCGCATCGAATACACCGATGTGTTCCGCCGTCTGGGCATCGGTTCCACCATCAGCCCCAAGGGGCTGTGCTGCGCCCACATCGTCCGCTATGTCCGGGCCATGGAGAGCGCCGACGGCATCGACAGCGTCCTGGCGCTTCACCCCATCGCCGACGGACAGGCAGAGGCCCTGGAATTTTTAGCAGGGAAGGACACCCGGCACTGCGGGGAACCGCTGCGGGACATCCCCCTTCAAAAGGGCGTCCTCATCGCCTGCATCACCCACGAGGGCGCGACCATCCTCCCCCGGGGCGACAGCCGTTTCTTCCCCGGGGACACCGTGATCGCAGTCACTGCGGGCGGCCGAACGGTAACGCGGCTGGAAGATCTCTTTGCGGACTGACATTTGAGAGGATGGACACAGGTACATGAATCGAAAAATGATCGGAAAGATGCTGGGCATCCTTCTTCTTTTGGAATGTCTCTTTCTCTTCCCCCCGGCCATGATCGCCGCGGGATACGGAGAAGGCAGGGCGCTGAGGGCCATCTTCACCTCCATGCTGCTCTGCAGCGGCACAGGCGGGCTGGCCTGGTTCCTCTGCCGGAAGGCTGAGCTCCGCTTCTACGCCCGGGAGGGCTTTCTCATCGTCGCGCTGGGCTGGCTGGTCCTCTCCGCAGCGGGAGCGCTCCCATTCTGGCTGTCCGGGGAGATCCCCCACTATGTGGACGCCCTCTTTGAAGTGACCTCCGGCTTCACCACCACGGGTGCCTCCATTCTCAGGGATGTGGAGTCCATGAGTCGGGGACTCCTCTTCTGGCGGAGCTTTACCCACTGGCTGGGCGGCATGGGCATCCTGGTCTTTCTTCTGGCCGTGGTGCCCATGGGAAAAGGGGGATACAGCGTCCACCTGCTCCGGGCGGAGAGCCCCGGCCCCAGCGTGGGCCGGCTGGTCCCCAAGGTCCGGCAGACCGCAGCCATCCTCTATCTCATCTACGTGGCCCTCACCGTTCTGTGCGTGTGTTTTCTTCTGGCGGGAGGAATGCCGCTGTTCGACAGCCTGTGCACTTCCTTCGGCACCGCAGGCACAGGCGGATTCGGCATCAAAAACGACTCCATGGCGGGGTACAGCCCCTATCTTCAGAGCGTCTGCACGGTCTTTATGGCCCTCTTCGGCGTCAACTTCAGCGTCTATTTTCTCCTCCTCACCGGGAAATTCCGGCAGGCCCTCCACAGCGAGGAGCTGGGGCTCTATGTCAGTATCCTGCTGGGCTCCATGGCTGTCATCACGGTGAACATCCTCCCCCAGTATTCCGGACGGATCCTACCCGCTTTCCACGATGCGGCCTTCACCGTCTCCAGCATCATGACCACCACCGGCTTCTCCACCGTCAACTTCGATCTCTGGCCCCAGCTCTCCCGGAGCATCCTGGTGGTTCTGATGGTGGTGGGCGCCTGCGCCGGAAGCACCGGCGGCGGAATCAAATGTGCCCGTCTGGTGCTGCTCTACAAATCTCTGGGAGCCCATCTCCGTCAGGCACTCCATCCCCACAGCGTCAACCCCGTCCGCGCCGAGGGCCACGTGGTGAGCAGTGAGACTCTCCAGGGGGTCAACGTCTTTTTGTCGGCGTACAGCGCGATCGCGGTCCTCTCCTTTCTCTTCCTCTCCCTGGACAATTTCTCTCTGGAGACCAACCTCACCGCCGTGCTGGCCTGCCTGAACAACATCGGCCCCGGCCTGGACATGGTGGGTCCGGCCAGCAATTACGCCATGCTTTCCGACCTTTCCAAACTGGTTCTCTCCCTGGACATGCTGCTGGGCCGGCTGGAGATCTTCCCCATTCTGATTCTGTTCAGCCCCCGCACCTGGCGCAGAGCCACCTGAGGACGCAGGCAGCGCCCCGGCCGAATGGCCGGGGCGCTGTTTTTGGCCTCAGAGTCTCCGGTCCAGCTCTGTCCGGACGGCCTTCAGGAATTCCAGGCTGTTCACCGCCCGGGCAGGCGTTTTCCCCTCCCAGAGCCCGGCCAGATCCTTGGTCATGGTGCCCCCCTCGATGGTGGCCACACACGCCGCCTCCAGCTTGGCGGCAAACGCGCCCAGCTCGCAGATCCCGTCCAGCTCCCCCCGCTTGCGCAGGGCGCCCGTCCAGGCAAAGATGGTGGCCATGGGGTTGGTGGAAGTCTCCTCGCCCTTAAGGTACTTGTAATAATGGCGGGTCACGGTGCCGTGGGCGGCCTCGTACTCGCAGTTCCCCTCCGGGGAGACCAGCACCGAAGTCATCATGGCCAGGGAACCGAAGGCGGTGGAGACCATATCGCTCATCACATCGCCGTCATAGTTCTTGCAGGCCCAGATAAACCCGCCCTCGCTGCGGATGACCCGGGCCACCGCGTCGTCGATGAGGGTGTAGAAGTACTCGATCCCCAGCTTGTCGAACTGCTCCCGGTACCGGGCGTCGAAAACCTCCTGGAAAATATCCTTGAACCGGTGATCGTACTGCTTGGAAATGGTATCCTTGGTGGCAAACCACAGATCCTGCCGGGTGTCGATGGCGTACTGGAAGCAGGAGTGGGCAAAGGAGGTGATGGAGGCGTCGGTGTTGTACTGCCCCTGCAGCACCCCGGGTCCCTGGAAGGTAAAGACGGTCTGCCGGGTCTCCCGGCCTTGGTCGTCGGTGAACACCAGTTCGGCCTTTCCGGGGCCCTTGGGCTGGAACTCGGTATTTTTGTATACGTCGCCGTAGGCGTGGCGGGCAATGGTGATGGGCCTCTTCCAGTTCTTCACCACCGGAGAGATCCCCTTGACCATGATGGGAGCCCGGAACACGGTGCCGTCCAGAATGGCCCGGATGGTACCGTTGGGGGACTTCCACATCTGGGAGAGCTTGTACTCCTCCACCCGCTGGGCGTTGGGAGTGATGGTGGCGCACTTTACCGCCACCCCGTATTTTTTAGTGGCCTCGGCGGAGTCCACCGTCACCTGATCCCTCGTCTTTTCCCGCTCGGGCAGACCCAGGTCGTAATATTCTGTTTTCAGGTCGATATAGGGCTCCAACAGCTCCTTCTTGATCTCCTCCCAGAGGATGCGGGTCATCTCGTCCCCGTCCATCTCCACCAGAGGGGTGGTCATTTTGATTTTCTCCATGGGTCGGCCCCCTTTTCCAATTTCACACAGTTTACCACGATGAAGCGTGCAAGTCAATAAAAGGCTTGTCCCGGACGCTTCCTTCCCACTCCGCATAGAATGTCCGGGGAGCTCTCCCCGTATTTTAATCCAAAGGTGGGACCCTTATGGTCAAAAAGCTTCTGTCCGCCCTGTTCTGCGGCCTGTTTCTCCTCGCCCCCGCCCTGGCGGCGGACGGCATGGACGTGAGCGTCTTTCAGGGTGATGTGGACTTTTCCGCCGCACGGGCCGACGGCATCGAGGCAGTCTATATCCGCTCCAGCTACGGGCAGGCCGGTGTGGACGAGACCTTCTATCAAAACGCCGCACGGGCCGAAACCGCCGGTCTCCCCCACGGCTTCTATCACTATCTGGAGGCCCGCACCCCCGCCGCCGCCATTCTGGAGGCCGAGCATTTCGCCGCGCTTCTCCGCCCCCTGACCTACGACTGCCGCCCGGCCCTGGACTTTGAAGGTTATCAGAACCTGAGCCCCGCCCAGGCCACCGCCGTGGCCGAGGCCTTTCTCTTTCGGACAAAAGAACTGCTGGGCGAGACCCCTATGATCTATGCCGACACCTACACCGCCTCGGCCCGGCTGGAGGACTCCATCGCCGTCTACCCCCTCTGGGTGGCCCAGTGGGACACTGCCGAGCCCGACCTCTCCGGCACTCCCTGGGACGCCTGGACCGGCTGGCAGTACACCGACCGGGGCCTGGTCCCGGGCGTCACAGGCTATGTGGACCGGGACCAGTTCCGGGACGGCATCTTCCTCCACGAAGAAGAGCATGCCCGGCTCTGCACTGTCCGCGCCGGTGACACTCTCTGGGCCATCTCCCGCCGCTTCGACACCACAGTGGCCGCCCTGGCCTCGCTCAACCACATCTCCGATCCCAACCTCATCTATGTGGGGCAGATCCTCCGCATCCCCGGCGGTCAGAGCGTTTCGGTGACCTGCACCGTCCGCCCGGGCGACACTCTCTGGGCCATCTCCCGCCGCTTCGGGACCACAGTAGCCGCCCTGGTCCAGCGCAACGACATCGCCGATCCGAACCTCATCTACCCGGGCCAGGTGCTGGAGATCCCTTAAACCGGCACGTTTTTCCTCTTTTTCTTGCCTTTTGGGTGTCGGCATCTTATAATAAAGGCTACCTAAACAAAAAGGAGCCGACACATATGGCCACTACCATCATCCCCCAGGGCTATGCCCCTTCTCTCAATCTCTACGACACACAGAAGGCCATCGGCCTTTTGAAGCGTCTGTTTGAAGACACTCTGGCGGGGGCCCTCAACCTCCGAAGGGTCTCCGCCCCCCTCTTTGTGGAAGCCTCCACCGGCCTCAACGACGATCTCAACGGCGTGGAGCGGGCCGTCTCCTTCGACGTGCCCTTTGCCTCCAAGGACGCCCAGGTGGTCCACTCCCTGGCCAAGTGGAAGCGCATGGCACTCTACCGCTATCACTTCTCCGTGGGGGAGGGCCTGTACACCGACATGAACGCCATCCGCCGGGACGAGGAGCTGGACAACCTCCACTCGGCCTATGTGGACCAGTGGGACTGGGAAAAGGTCATCGCCCCCCGGGACCGCACCGAGGACTATCTCCGCCGTACGGTGGAGGCCATCGCGCAGGCCCTCCGGGAGACCCAGACCACCCTCCGTTCCGCCTTCCCCGTTCTCAACCGTCTGCCCCAGGTGGACGGGCAGGTCGCCTTCGTCACCGCCCAGGAGTTGGAAGACCGCTGGCCCGACCTCAGCTCCAAGGAGCGGGAGCGTGCCTACGTCCGGGAGCACCCCCTCACCTTCCTCATGGGCATCGGCGGCGCGCTGAAGTCGGGCCAGCCCCACGACGGCCGGGCTCCCGACTATGACGACTGGGCCCTCAACGGCGATCTGCTGGTGTGGAACAGCGTGCTGGAGGATGCCATGGAGCTCTCCTCCATGGGTATCCGGGTGGACCCCGCCGCCCTGGACCGTCAGCTCACTCTTTCCGGCCACGACGAGCGCCGGGGCCTGCTTTTCCACAAGCTGCTGCTGGAGGGCAAGCTGCCCCTCACCATCGGCGGCGGCATCGGCCAGTCCCGACTGTGCACCTATCTGCTGGGCAAAGCCCACATCGGTGAGGTCCAGGCCGGCATCTGGGATGAGAAAACCCTTTCCATCTGTGAGGAGGCAGGCGTCATCCTCCTGTGATCCGCCGGAGCAGCCCCGCCCCCGGGCATGGGAAAATCCTCATAAACAAAAAATTCCTGTAACCAGTTTGGTTACAGGAATTTTTTGCGGTCTTTTGTTTCCGGGGACGCCAGACATGGCACCCCTACTCCTGCGTCACTCCGCCTCCCGATCCCTCGGAACTGCCGGGAAGCTGGCGATAGCACAAAAACCAGTCCCGACAGTCCAGCGGGGGCTGGCTTTTCCCGCTCTGCCGCTCCAGCAGGCCCTCATAGGTCTGAGGAGGCGGAACCAGGGCAGGCTGTCCCGGCTGCCAGTTGGCGGGAGTGACCACGCCGTCCCGGTCGGTGGTCTGGAGCGCGGTGAGCAGGCGCAGGATTTCGGGAATACTCCGGCCGTTTGTGAGGGGATAGACTAAAATGGCCCGCACGACCTGTTCGGGATCGATGAAAAACACGTTGCGGACAGTCTCCTGCCGGCTGGCATCCAGAGCGATCATCCCGTAACGGCGGGCAATGCTCCCGTCCCGGTCGGCAATGATGGGAAAGGGCACCTGAACACCGGTGGCCATGTAGATGGCATAGGTCCAGGCCAGGTGAGAGGGGTTGCTGTCAATACTCAGCCCCAGGAGTTGGGCGTTTCTGGCGGAAAACTCCGGCTGGGCTTTGGAGAATGCTAAAAATTCCGTGGTGCAGACAGGGGTGAAGTCCCCCGGATGAGAAAACAGGATGAGCCATTTCCCCCGGTAATCAGACAGCTTCACCGGCCCAAAGGTGGTGACGGCGCTGAAATCGGGGGCCTTCATCCCGATGCTCAGATGGGTCTCTTCCATAAGATCAGCCTCCATCCCTATCCTATGAGGCGCGGCGCACAGTGTGCGGGAAACAAAAGACCGCCCGGGGCTTAACAGCCCCGGGCGGTCTGGTTGGCAATGCTTACAGCGCCACCACGTTGATGGCGCGCAGCTTATTGCTGTCCTTGGGATCGGGCTCGGTGTCGTAAGTCACCTTCTGGCCCTCGGCCAGAGTGCGGAAGCCGCTGCCCTGGATGGCGGAGAAGTGGACGAACACGTCGCCGCTGCCGTTGTCGTTAGAGATGAAGCCGTAGCCCTTCTCTTCGTTGAACCATTTGACAGTACCCTGATTCATAGTGTAATACCTCCTGAAAATTGTTATCCTGCCGCAAAAAAGAAACCACCCATGTAAGTCAAAATGGAAACTGACATACACAGGTGGCAATCAATTTTTACATTTTAGATACTTTATTAGTATACGGCAAGCCAGCCGGATTTGTCAAGAGGAAATTCCGTGTGCTTCAAAAATTGTACAGATGTCGCCGAGGATGCCTACTATCGTCAGGCCGTGCTGTGTGCCGTTGAAGAAAAGATTACCGAAGGTACCGGCAATGCTCTGTTCAGCCCCCTGTCGAGCTGCACCCGGGCTCGGCTCGTGACCTTCCTCTACCGCTGCATGGGCAAATAAGACCTGAGAGCCATCACACGGGCCGGAGCAATGCTCCGGCCCGTGTGATGTTTTTTAAAGGGGCTTTCTTCTTTTCCCACTTTTGTGTATAATAAAAGGCAAATCAGATGGGACGGAGAGAGTGGAGTATGCTGCTGTCGGCAGAACACATCACCCGCAGCCTGGGGGCGCGGGTGCTTTTGGAGGACGTGAACCTCTACCTGGACCGGGGAGAAAAGCTGGGGATCATCGGGGCCAACGGGGCGGGAAAGTCCACCCTGCTGCGCATCCTGGCCGGGGCGGAGGAGCCGGAGGGCGGCTCTGTGCGGCCCGACCCCGGGGTCCGGCTGGAATATCTGCCCCAGGCCCCGGCCTATGAACCGGAGCGCACCATCCTGGAGCAGGTCTTCAACGGACTGGACTCCTCCGCCCGCGAGGTGGCCGAGCATGAGGCCAAGACCGTACTCACCCGGCTGGGCCTGCCTGACTTTACCCGGCGGATGGGGACGCTCTCCGGCGGAGAACGTCGGCGGGTGGCGTTGGCCAGCGTGCTGGTGCGGCCTTCCGACATTCTGCTGCTGGACGAGCCTACCAACCACCTGGACGCCGAGATGGTGGGCTGGCTGGAGGACTTTTTGAAGCGCTGGAAGGGCGCGCTGGTGATGGTGACCCATGACCGCTACTTCCTGGAGCGGGTGGTGGACCGGATGGTGGAGGTGGAAAACGCTCGTCTCACGTTCTACACCGGAAACTACGCCGCCTACCTGGAACGAAAGGCAGAGCTGCTGGAAATGGCCCAGGCCAGCGAGCGCAAGCGCCAGTCCATCCTACGCCGGGAGTACCAGTGGGTGATGCAGGGTGCCAAGGCCCGGGGCACCAAGAGCCGGGAACGGCTGGAGCGCTATGAGAGCCTGAAAAATCAGGAGACGGCGGAGGAACGGGGGCGGCTGGAGCTCACCGCCCTGTCCAGCCGTCTGGGGAAAAAGACGGTGGAGCTGGCCCACGTCTCCAAGTCCTTCGCCGGCCGCGCGGTGATCCGGGATTTCTCCTGCATGCTCCTGCGCACCGACCGGATCGGGGTCATCGGCTCCAACGGCAGCGGAAAATCCACTCTGCTCAATCTCCTGGCCGGGCGCCTGCGGCCGGACAGCGGCACGGTGGAGACAGGCGAGACGGTGCGGATCGGTTACTTCTCTCAGGAGAACCCGCCCATGGACGATTTTCAGCGGGTCATCGACTATGTGAAAGACGTTGGCAACTATATCGAGACCGCCTCGGGCACCCTCACCGCCGGGCAGCTGCTGGAGCAGTTCCTCTTCACCGGCGATCAGCAGTACTCCCCCATCGGCAAGCTCTCCGGGGGAGAAAAGCGGCGTCTCTTCCTCCTCTCGGTGCTGGCGGCGGCCCCCAATGTGCTGCTGCTGGACGAGCCCACCAACGATTTGGACATCGACACCCTCACTGTGCTGGAGGACTACCTGGAGAGCTTCCCCGGAGCAGTCGTGGCCGTATCCCACGACCGGTATTTCCTGGACAAGATGTCCCGGCGGATCTTCCTGGTGGACGGCACGGGGACGGTCACCGAGACCCCCGGCGGCTACTCCGACTGGCTGGAGAGCCGAAAGGAGCAGGCCCGGGCGGAAAAGGCCCCGGCGGAGCGAAAGGAAAAGCCCCGGGGGGCCCAGAGGCTGAAATTCAGCTACAAGGAGCAGCGGGAATTCGAGACCATCGAGGGCGAGATCGCCGCGCTGGAGGCCGCTCTCGCGGATCTGCAGGCCCAGCAGGAGGCCCAGGGCAGCGACTATGTGGCTCTGGAGCGGCTCCAGGCGGAGCAGGCCCTCCGGGAATCCGAGCTGGAGGAAAAAATGGAGCGGTGGATGTATCTTACCGACCTGAATGAGCGCATGGAAGCGCAGAAGGAGGAGCAAGAATGAAAGAGATCGACGCGAGAGGACTGGCCTGCCCCCAGCCCGTGATCCTGACCCGGAAGGCCATGCTGGCGGGAGAGAAGCAGCTCATTGTGCGGGTGGACAACGCCGCCGCGGTGGAAAACCTGAAACGGCTGGCGGACAGTCAGGGCTATCAGGCCGCGGTGTCCGGCGCAGAGGGAGACTACGCCCTCACTCTGTCCGGAGAAGGGTCCGCCGTCCCCGCTGCCGGAGGAGAAGGCCCCGGGACCGGGGACTGGGCGGTGTTCATTGGCCGGGACATCATCGGCGCCGGGGACCGCACCCTGGGCGGCAACTTGATGCGGATGTACCTCTACACCCTGGCCCAGGGAGAGGAGGCCCCCGCCGCGCTCCTTTTTATGAACGCCGGGGTAAAGGTGCCCGCTCTGGACGAGCAGGCCGCCGAACACCTGAAGTCGCTGGAGGCCCGGGGGACCCGGGTGCTGGTGTGCGGCACCTGCCTCAACTTCTACGGACTCACCGAGCAGTTGAAGGTGGGCACCGTGAGCAACATGTACGACATCGTCTCCGCCATGGGCCAGAGCGCCAAGGTGATCTCCCTCTGATGGACTGGTGTCATGTGACCTTTGCCTCGGCCAGCGGGGCCATCGCCGCCCAGCGGGCGCTGGACGGGGTGTGCCCGGCGGTGGTGATGCCCGTGCTGCGGCAGGTATCCGCCGGCTGCGGTATCGCTCTGCGGCTGATGCCGGAGGACGCGCCCCGAGCCCGGGCCGCCCTGGCGGCTGCGGGTCTCAGCGGCTGGCAGTGCTATGCCGTCACCGGCACGGGGGAGGGTCTGCGCTGTGAACGACTGTGACGCGCTTCTTCAGGCGGTGCTCCGGGAGGCGAAGGCGCTGGGCATCCCCGTGTCCCAAAACATTGACCCTGAAGTAAAGCGCAACCGCAGGGCCGCCCGCCGGTTCGGCTGCTGCCGGTTCCGGGAGGGGCGTTTTGAGATCGAGGTGGCCCAGCGGCTGGCCGAGGGGCCGGAGGCGGGCTGCCGGGAGACACTGGCCCACGAGGCGCTCCACACCTGCTGCGGCTGCCGCAACCACGGCAAGCGCTGGCAGAGCTACGCGGCGAAGATGAACGCCGCCTACGGCTACACCATCTCCCGCACCTCCACCAATGAGAAAATGGGAGTGGAGGAGCTGAGAAGTCCAAACTACATTCTCCGCTGCACCCGGTGCGGCGCGGAATTCCACCGTCTCCGGGCCTCCCAGCTCACCCGTCACCCCGAGCGCTACCGCTGCAGGTGCGGCGGATCGCTGACCCGGGTGCTCTGACACCGCCCGCCCCGGCACGTGAAACAAAAGAGGAGGAAACCATCGTGACCACCTGGAAAATCATCCTGCTTACCGCAGGATGCCTGGCGCTGCTGCTGGCACTGGTGATCCTGGCCGCCCTGCCGGGCATCCGTCTCAGGCGGGTGGGAAAAGCCCTGCAGGAGATCCTGGAGGACCCATCGCAGACCCGGGAAGTCCCCCGCGCACTGAATCCGGTGGCGGGAGATCTGGCCGCCGTCCGGGCCCGGCTGTGCCTTCAGCAGGAGGAGGTTCGCCAGGAGGAAAAACGGCGCCAGGACCTCATCGCCTTCCTGGCCCACGACCTGAAAACCCCGCTCACTTCGGTGCTGGGCTATTTGGAACTGCTGCGGGACGAGCCGGGACTCAGCGAGGAGCAGCGGAGCAAGTACACCGGAGTGGCTCTGGCCAAGGCCAAGAGGCTGGAGGAGCTGGTGGGAGAGTTTTTTGACATCAACACCATGGATCTGGCCCTGGACCGGCGGGACGAGGTGCAGATTTCTTTCCTGCTGGAGCAGCTGGCCGACGAGTTCTACCCGCTCTTTGCCTCCAAGGATCTGACCTGTGCCCCCGACATCGAACCCCATCTGGTGGTGGAGGGGGACGGCGACAAGCTGGCCCGGGTCTTTGACAACGTGCTCCGAAACGCCGTCAGCTACTCTTCCCCCGGCGGCCCGGTGGGCCTGGTGGCCCGGCGGGAGGGCGATCAGGCGGTGGTGACGGTGACCAACGAGGGCCTGGAAATTCCCGAGAAGGAGCTGTCCAACATTTTTCAAAAATTTTACCGGCTGGACGCCGCCCGCTCCACCCGCACCGGCGGAGCCGGTCTGGGCCTTGCCATCGCCAAAGAGATCGTGGAGCTCCACGGCGGCTCCATCTGGGCCGAGAGCACCGGCCGGCGCACCGCTTTTGTCATTCAGCTGCCGCTGAAGGGGGCTTCACATGGATGAACGGGAAAGAGCGTCGTCCTTTCTGAACCGGGACCCGGTCTACTACGCCAATCTGCTGGAGGTACTGCGCCGGGGCTCCGCGGAGCACCTGACGGCGGCGGACGGAGGCGTGGTCCTGCGGGACCGGGACAGCGGTTCCTGGATGTTCGCGCTGGAGCCCGGATCGGAATGGCTGCTGGAGCTCATCCCGGATGACGCCGACCTCATCACCGGCCACGCCTCCTGGTGTCTTCCCCTGCTGAAGCGGCGGCTGGGGCTCCGCGGCGTCAAGATCGTCCACTCCGCAGCATGGACCCGGCCCGCGCCCCCCGCGCCCAGGGACTTTGGCGGTGAGCTGCGGCTGCTGGATCAGGCGTGGGCCCCCTGGGCCGTGGAACACTATTCCGGCGACTTTGGCGGCCTGCCCTATATGGAGGGCGTGGTGGAGCGGGGCCTTCTGGGGGCCTTTGTGGACGGACAGCCCGCGGGGTTCGTGGGGTTTCACGACGAAGGCTCCATCGGCCTTCTGGAGGTCTTGCCGGCATTCCGCCGCCGGGGGATCGGGGAGGCTCTTGAGATCGGAGCCATCCGCCTGGCCCTTAGCCGGGGGCAATACGCCTTTGGGCAGGTGGTGGCCGGAAACGGCCCCTCCCTCGCGCTGCAGGCACGAATGGGGCTGTCCGTGTCGAAGCGGACCCTCTTTTGGCTGTTCCCGCCAGGTCTTGACACGAGTTCTTTTCCATGTTAAAGTAAAAATATTACGGGTCCGATCGATCCGGGGCATCCACGGACAAGCGCGGGCGCCCCTTTCTTCTGGCCTCCTTTGGAGTGGATGAACGTGAAGAAAAACAATCCGAGAGCTCTGCTGCCCATTCTGGTGTTCCTGGTGCTCTACCTGGGGCTGGGCCTCACCTTTGAGTACGGTATGAAGATCCCCATGGGCTTCTACAACATCCCAATCGTCATCGCCTTCCTGGCTGCCATTCTGGTGGCCTGCATCCAGAATCCGGAGCTCTCCTTCGAGCGGAAGCTGGAGATCATGGGGCAGGGCGTGGGGGATAAAAACATCATCACCATGCTCCTCATCTTCCTGGTAGCCGGGACCTTTGTGGGTGTGGTGGGCCGCTCCAGCGCCGAGAGCGTGGCTTATTTCATGCTCTCCATTATCCCCGCCCGGTTTGCCGTGGCGGTGCTGTTTGTGGTGTCCTGCTTTGTCTCCACCGCCATGGGCACCAGCGTGGGCACCATCACCCTCATCACCCCCATCGCCGTGAGCGTGGCCTCCGCCTCCGGCTTTGGCGTCCCCCTGTGCGTGGGTGCGGTAATGGGCGGGGCCATGTTCGGAGACAACCTCTCCTTTATCTCCGACACCACCATCGCCGCCTGCAACGGACAGGGCTGCGCCATGAAGGACAAGTTCCGGGAGAACTTCGGCATCGCCCTCCCCGCCGCCCTGGCCACCCTGGCGGTGATCCTGGTGCTCTCCTTCCGAACTCCCATGGCAGGAGCCGTAGTGGAGCCCTACAACCTGGTGCAGATCATCCCCTATGTGCTGGTGCTCATCGGCGGCATCGCGGGCTTCAACGTATTCCTGGTGCTGCTGGCGGGCATCGTCTCCGGCTCCGCCATCATGCTTTTCACCGGCGAGACCGCCGCCACCGACCTGCTGGCCCACATGGGCAGCGGCGCCGCCGGGATGTTTGAGACCAGCATGGTGGCCATTCTCGTGGCGGCCATGTGCGCCCTCATCCGGGTCTACGGCGGCTTCGACGCCCTGCTGAACCTGATCCGCCGTGTGTTCCGGGGCCGCAGGGGCGGCCAGCTGGGCATGGGCCTGCTGGTGGGCGTGATGGACATCGCCACCGCCAACAACACCGTGGCCATCGTCATGGCCAACCCCATCGCCCGGGAGATGGGCCAGGAGTACGGCATCTCCCCCAGGAAGTGCGCCTCGCTGCTGGACACCTTCTCCTGCGTGTTCCAGGGGGTCATCCCCTACGGTGCTCAGATGCTGGTGGCCATTTCCGCCGCCGCCGAGCTGGGCCACGCCGTCTCGGCCTTCGACATCATGCCCTGCCTCATCTATCCCTATCTGCTGCTGGCCAGCTCTCTGATCTTTATCTTCCTGGTACCGGAGAAGAAGAAATGCTGATATTCCTGATCCAGGGGCTCTTTTGCCGGGTGTGCGCCGCCTGGGCAAAAGAGCTTCTTCCCTTTCCCCCGGACTTGACAGAGATCGTTTTCTATGCTATGGTGTAGGTACAATTTCATAAAAAAGAACCGTCGATGCGCAAGCATAGAAGGGCTTTTTAATATTTTTACTGTGAGGTAAGCGTATGAAGAAAGCCGCTTCTATTTTTTTGCGTGCGAACATGGGACAGGCGGATATCTACCGGCTGTCGGACTGGATGGAGAACCGGGAGATCACCCGGTTCCTGAACGAGGACGCCGACTCCCCCCGGGCACTGCGCCGTCTGGTGGAGACCACGCCGGAACCCATGCTGGCCTGCCGGTTCAACCAGCGGGGCCGCTTCTTCCTGGTCTGCGACGACGAGGAGGATTCCATTGGCTTCGTCCGGCTTTCCCGTCAGGAAACCCCCGACTGTTATGAGATCGTCTTTGCCATCGGAGAAGAGGAGCTGTGGGGAAACGGATATGGCACCCAGGCGGTTCGGGCCGCCCAGTACCGGGCCTTCTTCGACTTTCGGGCCAGAAAGCTCATCGCCAAGATCTACCACGGAAATCTCCGCTCCAAGCTGACGGTGCAGAGCTGTGGCTTCCGGGAGGAAGAGCGGCTGGAAAAGCTGAGCCGCTACTCCATCACCATGGACGAGTATCTGGACTTTTTGGAGCAAAAGCGGGCGTAATGTCCGGCCAATGCTCTCAAAATAAAAATATCCCTCCGC
>NZ_JBNPLQ010000025.1:0-44923 GCF_050313575.1 Candidatus Pseudoscillospira sp. SGI.172
CTGATTGAAGTTGGCAAGTACGCATTATACCAAGAAGGCGCAGTTAAATTAACTCGATATAAGGGAAATATAATGGCCCCACTGCTATTTGCGTTTATGTCTTATTTCAATATAGCAATCCGGCCGCGCCTTTCGGAAAGCCGCACGGCTGCGTTTTTGAATTGGGCAATCTAGTATAATTAGTTCCCTCAGCATTGGCATATTAATCAATGGCGTTAGGTCGCTGACAGGATTGCCCTCTAGATACAACCTGTGTAGCCAAGTCAAACTGGTCAACGGCGTCAAATCTGTGACTCCATTGTGTTCCAGATGCAGTTCAAACAATTTTGGCAAACCTGTCAAGGACGATAGGTCTGTGATTTGGTTGTGGTTCAGATACAGTGTACTTAATCGCAGTAATCCTGCCAAGGGTGCCAAATTTGAAATACAGTTATCACTCAAGTCCAGCCACTCTAACCGTGTTAGGCCAGCCAAGGGTGATAGAGTGACAATTTGACATCCGCTAAGGTATAAGCTGCGCAATTGTTTCATATTTGCAAGAAAAGAAATATCTGTAATCTGGATGTTTGATAGTCGTAAGTTCACGATTCGAGAGAGAGCCGCTAAAGGTGATATGTCCGTAATTGGATTATAACTCAAATCCAGAAACGCCAGCAATTTCAAATCTTTTAATGGTGACAAGTCAACACATTGATTTTCTCCTAAACACAAGACCTTTAGTTGTGTTAAGTTGGACAGCGGCGTCAGGTCTATGATTTGATTTTGACTTAGAAGTAGTTTTTTTAGTTGCGTCAGATTTGAAAGCGGCGTCAAATCTGTAATTCGGTTCATCGCAAGGTCAAGATTAGATAGTTGTTTTAATTCTGCCAGCGGTGTTAAATCGGAGATTAAGTTGCAGGGCAGTTCCAGTTTTTTTAAGCATTTCAAAACTGCAATTGGTGTCAAATCTTTCATGATTTGAAGGCCCATTGGCAGTTCCGTTGCGTCTAAAGTAATTTTCTGTCCATCAATAATAATCGAGCGTCTATTAGGCATCACAAAAAATCCCTCTCAATGCAAACAAGTTCCGATTTGCTGTTCTGCGTCTTGTCCGCCTAAGACGCATTAAAATAATTCCCGATTGTCGCCCTGCTATTTGAGAACAGTATATCACAAGACTTTGCATAAACCTACTTCTCTTACCGTCCATCCCGACTAAAAGAGCGCCGGGGCCGCTTGTGGCCTTTCTCCGCCTGTTTCCGCTGTCTGTCGGCCTCCACCACCGCCGCTACCTGCTCCGGGCCGAAGACCCGCTTGCCCCGTGTATAGTCGGCGGAGATCTGCCGCAGTTTTTTGTTCTCCAACTTCATTTCCATCAAGCGGTCAGACAGGCAGGCATTGCCCTCCCGCACCCGGCCATAGTCCCCTTGCAGACGCTCAAATTTCCCCCGCAGCTCCACATAGGCCAGATACAGGGAGCGCAGCACCTTGACGATTTGAGCCAGCAGGGGCTTGGCCTTTTTCTCCCGGTAGGCCCTGCCTGTTTCCAGTGTTCCCGGCTCCGGCAAAATCTCCTCCGGGTCGGCGGAGAAATCCGCTGCCAACCGCTCTATGTTCTTCACAGCCGGGGCAAGTTCCTTGAGCCGTTTTTGTTGCTTATCTGCCTGTTTTTCCGCTTTTAGAGCTTCCTCTCTGGCTTCTTTGGTATCTTCCTGTAATTGCTCCATCTCAGCTCCAGCAAGGGTTATTTGCCCCTGTATCTGCCCTAATTCGCCCCGAAACTCTGCACATTTTTCTTCCAGTATGGATTCCGTTTCTGAAAATCTTTCATAAATTCAATCAAGATTTCCTTTGCAAGTTCCCCTTCTTCACTTTTGCCTAAACTTAAAGAAGCTAAAGAAGCTTTTTTGCTCATGCAAAGTTTTGTTGAAGAAGTAAAAATTTTCTATTCTAATAATTCTTACATATAAAATTTGCAATAAAATAGCCCTCTGGAAAACTTGCCGTTTCCCAGAAGGCATTTTCATATCTCTCTGTAATGATAAGTGGCTGCTTTATAGTATCAAAATAGTATCAGCCCACCGGCACAACCTCTGAAAATGGCTTAAAATAAGGCTTTCTTGAGGTTTGTGCTTCATTCCCACTCGCAAAATGAAACTTAATTCTAAACGCTTTTGTTTGGGGGATTTGATACCATTTGATTTTTCCTGATACCTATTATCCTTATCCTATGGGCTTGCCGAACTTTTGCTATCATTTGGCTATCAAGGAAATGGCTATCAACGGTAAAATTAGATTGGTTTCTCTGGTGGTTTACAACTACATTTTACCACGAAAGACAGGGAAATGCAATAACCTTCCTCGCTGTGGTGTATCAAGTGATCTTACTGAACATATGGCGCACCTTGTCCAGGCGGCTGTTTGGACGGCGGGGCTGGATGACCGGCTCGCCGACAGCGGCCTGATACCCTTTCAGTTCCGTCAGGCATACGCTCCGCCCGTTGGTGTAAAAGGCCAGATCAGTACGGTATGCCTGTATGCAGCGGACGGGAATCTCGCCAGTAAAGACAACTTCATCCTTTTTTACCTGGGCCGTTTCGATGGTAACACAGTATTTCGGCGCATCATGATAAGCCCTGGAAAGGTATTCCTGGGGCGCATAGAGGGTGAAGGAGAGATAAGGTTCCAGCAACTGCGTCCCTGATTCCTTTAATGCCTGTTCCAATACAATCGGGGCCAATGAGCGAAAGTCCGCCGGCGTGCTGACCGGGCTATAATAAAGCCCGTATTCGAAGCAAATCTTACAATCCGTTACGTTCCAGCCACACAAGCCTTGCTCCAGACCGTAACGGATACCATCCATGACAGCGTTTTGAAAACTCTGGTTCAAGTATCCCAGGGAAACCCGGCTCTCGTATTGTACACCGGAGCCAAGCGGGAGCGGCGTAACAGACAGTCCGATGGATGCCCAAAACGGGTTGGGCGGCACCTCGATATGGATAGTGTGGCTGGCCACTTTGAGCGGCCGCTCTAAATAAATGACGGTGGGTTCTTTCACCGCTGTTTCAATCTTGTACTTTTCCGCCAGCAAAGCGGAAACAACCTCCAACTGCACCCGGCCCAAAAAAGAAAGAATGATCTCATGGGTGATGGGATCCACCTCGTAGCGCAAAAGCGGGTCAGTATCCGCAATCTGCGTAAGAGCGTCCAGCAGCCGTTCTCTTTGCGCTGCCGTTTTCGGCGCAATCGTCGTCCGCAGCATGGGGAGGGGGGCATCGCACCACCTTTCACGAGGAAGCCGGGTGTTGTCCCCCAATACGTCGTTTAATCCCACGCTGTCGCTGGGAAGAATGACAATTTCGCCCTTATGGGCGGTGTCCGTCCGAACAATTTCCCCTTTGGATGGAATACGCATCTCTGTGATTTTCAGCTTTTCTCTCCCGGCCAGGGCCACCGTATCCCGCAGGCGCAGCGTTCCGCTGTATAGCCGCAGATAGATGAGCCGCTGGCCGCAATCTGTATACTCCACCTTGAAAACGCTGCCGCATAGGGCGGCGCTCCCCTGTTCCCCAATCGGTTGGAACAGCCCTGTCACCGCATCCATCAACGGTTGAATGCCAAGGCCCTTTTTGGCGCTGCCATGATAGACCGGGAACAGGGAGGCGTCCTGAACCCGCCGCTGTTCCTCCCGCGCAAGTTCTTCCCGGCTGATCGGTTCTCCTGCGATATACTTTTCCAATAATTCATCGTTATTTTCGATGACCGCATCCCATGCTTCTATGTCGGTATTTTCCTCCAGGACTATTTCCGGGGACAGCGACACCGTCTGCTTGATGATAATATCGGCGGAGAGCTTATCCCGAACAGACTGATACACGCCCTGCAAATCAACGCCAGTCTGGTCGATCTTGTTGATAAAGATAACGGTAGGAATGTCCATTTTCCGCAGGGCATGGAACAGAATACGGGTCTGGGCCTGCACACCATCTTTAGCGGAGATCACCAAGATGGCCCCATCTAAAACAGCCAAAGAGCGGTACACCTCCGCCAAAAAATCCATGTGGCCGGGCGTATCCACAATGTTGACTTTACATCTGTGCCACTGGAAGGAAGTGACTGCCGCTTGAATGGTAATCCCACGCTGCCGCTCCAAAAGCATGGTGTCCGTCCTCGTTGTCCCTTTTTCGACGCTCCCCGGTTCTGAAATGGCTCCGCTGGCATACAGCAGGCTCTCCGTCAAGGTTGTCTTTCCAGCGTCTACATGGGCAAGAATCCCAATATTGATAATGTTCATGTCTATCCTCCGTACAAGGCCCAAATGGGCGCAAAAATCCCCAGCGGCTAATACTTTTACCGCTGGGGATCATGACTTCGGACAAACAGAAGTATGACGGCTTACATGAGCCGCTGTCCGTCACGATATTTACTAAAAAGGCAAAAGTATTCTTAAATTGGGTACAAAAACTAAGCCCCTGCAAGGGGCAATCATTTTTGCGCCCATTATCAAATTTTATTTAAGAATACCTTGCCGCATATTTGGTAGACTCCTCAAATCAGGATAATAGCAGTATATCATAGTACGCTCTAAAAAACAAGAAATTATTTTTACCCGATTCCCCAAATAAATCAGGAGGGCATTCACTGGAACACCCCCCCGGTTTTGGTGATTATCGTGCGCCTACCCTTGTTTTTTGCCTTGCGGTCCGTTTCCATTCCTTTTCAGCCTGTTCCTGCTGGTAAGTGGCCTCTAATATCCTGTCCGCCTGTTCCAGGCCAATAGCCTGCCTGACCCGCTCATAGTCCCTGACCTTTCCCTTTAGACTGTCCCTCTCGGCGCAGACCTCGTAAATCCTTTCTGACAAGGAACTGTTTTTGCTGACCTCCCGGCCATAGTCCGCTTGCAGCCGCTCAAATTTGGATTTGAGGTCGCAGTAGGCCCGATAGACAGACCGCAGCACCTTGACGATCTTCGCCCATAAGGGCTTGGCCTTTTTCTCCCGATAGGTCCTGGCTGATTCCAGCGGTCCCGCTTCTGGCAAGACCTGTTCCGGGTCCCTGGAAAATTCCTCCGCCAGCTTCTCCATGCCTTTCAGCATGGGGGCCACATCGTTTAGTTTGGCCTTGGCCTGGGCCGCTTTCTTCTCGGCAGCTGCCGCCTCCCTGTTCTTTCGGTCAACCTCGACCTGGGCCAGCACAGCCGCCTCCTGAAGCTGTGCCAACCGCTCCTGTTCACACTTCACCTTGAACTGCGTGACCGTCAGATGTTCCTCGGAACTGCCACGCTCTCCACGCTCCAAGTCCGTGTAGCCAGCGGAGCGCATCTGCTGAAAGAAATCATCCTGCAAGACGCTGTACGACTTTCTCAGCACAGGCTTGCCCTTTGCTGTTCGTAATGGCTCCCCGGTAGCCTCGTCTACTGCGGGCCGGGACGCCCACTTTTTGCTCATGCTGACCTGCATAACGGTTTCTTTGACCTTGCCCACCAGGGATTTGTCCTTACACCGCTTTGTCCATCGTATCTCCTTCTCCACCACCGGGATATAGACCACATGGAGGTGGTAGTGGTACACGTCCTCTCCCAGCGCCTCGGACATAGCCCGGTTGCGTTCGTCGGCGTGCATGACCGCCGACAAAATATACTGCTCTCCACCTACGATTTTGATTGCGGATTTGTATGCGTCGGTGTAAAATTGTTTTGCAAAGTCATAGCCGCCGTGATTGTAGAAGTAGGCGGAGTTCACATCAAAGACCAACTCACCGTATCGAAATGCGTCCGCCTTAATGCCACGGGTGGAGATCACACCATCGGCCTCCATTTGGGAGAACATCTCCCGATACCCGGCGGACGGGGTTTTGAAGTGGACATTGAGCGGCGTCCGCTCCAGTACAATGTCCTGATTGATATAGGAATCCTTCTCACGCTCGTTGTGCTGCTGGGTGTTGCCGATCTTGGTTTCGGTCAGCCTCATATTTCTTGCGTTGGTACGATCAATACCGTCGCCTCTCGCCATAGGCAAAAATCCTCCTGTTTCAGATGTTTGGTTGTTGAAAGAGAACGGGGATTCGGGGAGGCACTTCCTGCGGGAAGTGTAATAACCCACTATGACACTTTCATCCCTGCGGGCTGCAAAGTGCCGTGGGCTCTCCGAGGGGGTGTGGGGGCTTTGCCCCCGGCAACTGCGGTTGCCTCCCCCAGCAGGGCCGCCCTTTGAAAAGGGCACCCTGCACCCCGCCTAAACTTTGCCACTCGCCGTTGGGCAGGTGGAAATGCGCAGCCTTTCCACCACCCGGCAAGTGTCCTCCGTAGGCCAAATGTCAAGGGGTTCGGGTTGTATTGCCTTGCGGCAATCTCCACCCGCAGGTATGCCCCCTTGACATTTGACCCCGCTCCCCGTGACAGCCGTGACGACCGTGACGATGTTTTGGACACCGCCCCCGCTCTCAAAAAAGCCGTCACAGCCGTCACGGTCGTCACGCTTGGGGAGGATCCAGGGTCAGGCTGATACTTCTCCCGGCGTGGGTGCGGGTGTTCTCATAGCGGATATGATAGTCCGTTGCCAGTTTCCCGGCCCGGACGTTCAGCCGCATCGCCAGGGCATTGGGCTTCATATCCACTTGCAGGGCTGCCGCCAACTCCGTGGCCGTACCGCCCCAGGACGGCCTCTCCGCCGTGATAAAGGCGGCTACGGCCTCCAGCACCGGGTCGGGGGGTTCTACCCACAACTCCGTTTCCATCCGCTCCAGTGTCCATGTCAGGTGTTCCTTGTCCTTAGTGAGATAGAGCCGCTGGTCTTGCTGGTCACGTCCTACCACATCCAAGGTGGCGGTGCTGTCCGTCCGCTTCTCCTTCTGAAGAAGAAAGGCCCCGTCTGCTGCCCCCGACAGGCCGTTGGTGCCGGAGATCATATCAAACTTGTCGTCGGCCTGCTGCTTCCGAGTGTGATGTACCAGTAGGAGGCAGACGCCGCAAGCGTCAGCAAGGCGTTTCAGCTTTCCTACCACCTCATAATCGTTGGCGTAGCTGTACTTATCCCCGCCAGCCTCCCGAATCTTCTGAAGGGTGTCAATGATAATCAGTTTGGTGTCTGGGTGTTCCTGCACGAATCGCTTTAGCTGTTCCTCCAGCCCGTTGCCGACCTGTTTGGCACAGATGGAAAAGAGAAGGTCGTTGGTGCCGTCCATACCGAACATCCGGTAAAGCCGCTCTTGCAAACGGCGATGATCGTCCTCCAGCGCCAGATAGAGGACAGTCCCCTTGTGAACGGGATAGTCCCACAGGGAGAGGCCCATGCTGACGTGGTAGGCAAGCTGGGCCATCAGGAACGACTTGCCCACCTTGGGTGCTCCCGCAAAGAGGTACGTCCCCGGATAGAGCAGACCGTCAATGACGGGCGGTCTGCTCTGATAGACGTTCTCGTACAACTCGTTCATGGAAATCGTGGGGAGATATGCCGGGTCGTTCATGCGTTGCATTTTCCGCAGCAGTTCCGCATAATTTTTTTCAGGGGGATTGTTTTCTGTCGTTTCCTCTGTTATACTTGCGGTAGGTGTTTGTGAAATGGGCTGTTCCCCGTCTGCGCCAACAGACGGAACCGGGACAGTCCTTTTCGTTTCTCTGGAATCCATCAATCTATCAATCCTCCTTCATGCCGCCCATGATAGCAGCGATCATCTGAATGGTGTCCAGCAGTTCATCGTCCACGCCAGCCCCGTCCTCGGCCCGCCGCAGTTCGTCCAGAACGGCGGCAAGCTGGTCACGCAGGGCCTTGTAGACCTTGGGATTGCCCTGTACCACTACGTCCCGGCACAGGAGGCGTCTTGTGATGTAGTCCTGCTTTGTCAGGCCGGAGAGCCGCACAGCGGCCTCGATCTGTCCATCTTCCTCCGGGGACACCCGGAAGGCCACGGTCTTGTTCCTCCAGCGATTTTTGTTGTCTCGGTTTTTCAGTGACATGGTTACGTTCCCATCCTTTCAAAGTCCAGCTTGTCCGCCATCTCCGTCTGCCTTGTGGGAAACAGGTGGGCGTAGCGGTAGGTAATGTCGATACTCTCATGCCCTACCCGGTCAGCGATTGCCAAGGCGGTAAAGCCCATATCAATCAGCAGGGAAATGTGTGAATGTCGGAGGTCGTGAATCCTGATCCGCTTCACTCCCGCCGCTTTCGCACCCCTGTCCATTTCATGGTGGAGATAGTGCTTGCTGACAGGGAAAATCCGTTCATCCGCCCCGGCGCTGTAAAACATCTTTAAGTAGTCCTCCATCTCTCCACAGAGGAATTTGGGCATCTTAATGACACGGTTGCTCTTTTTCGTCTTGGGGGTGGTAATCACGTCCTTGCCCTTGAGCCGCTGATAGGATTTGCTGATGGACACTGTACCCGCCTCAAAGTCGAAGTCTGTTGGGATGAGGGCCAGCAGTTCCCCCTCCCGGATACCGCACCAGTAGAGCATTTCAAAGGCATAGTAGGAGAGGGGCTTGTCCATCATGGCGTCGGCAAATTTCAGATACTCTTCCTTCGTCCAGAACAGCATTTCACGCCGTTCCTCCACCCCCATGTTCCCGGCCTTGGCCGCAGGATTGACCTGGAGGCCGTAGTATCGGACAGCATGGTTAAAGAGGGCGCTCAACTGATTGTGGACGGTTTTGAGATAGGTAGGGGAATAGGGTTTTCCCTTGGCGTCCGTCAACCCTCGGATCGCGTTCTGCCAATCCATCACGTCCTTGGCGGTGATTTCCGACAACTTCCGCTTTCCAAAATACGGCAGGATTTTCTTCTGGATGATACTCTCTTTTGTCAGCCAGGTGTTCAGCTTCAGCTTGGGCTTCATGTCCTTCTCATAGAGCTGGGCGAAGCTCTCAAAGGTCATGTTCACATCGGCCTGCTTCTGCATCAGAAACTCCCGTTCCCACGCCTGGGCCTCTTTCTTGGTGGCAAAGCCACGCTTTAACTTCTGCTGGCGCTCTCCTTTCCAGTCCGTATAGCGGAACTGGACGTACCAAGTGCCGTTGGCCTTGTTCTTAAACGCCGCCATAGGTTAATCACTCCTTTCGCTCTGGCCTCTTGTGCCATAAAATTTTTCGTGGAAGAATTTGCGGTCGATGCGGCCTGAAATGGTAATACAGCCCGTCTTTTTCAACTCCGCATTCATAGAACGAATCAGCTTATAGGCATAGGGGACAGAAACTCCTAATTCCTCCGCTACCTCGTCCACCCGCATGAACATGGTGCTTGCCATTGTGCGCTCACCTCCTTTCACGGCTCCAGGACTAAGCCTTTATGCTTAACCTATTATAACTAAGCAAATTTGCTTTGTCAAGTGGCTTGCGGAATAATTTTTAACTTTTTTGTTTAAGATACTCTTGACTGTTACTAAGCGAATATGTTATACTGTTTTCGACAGAAACCACCAGATAGGAGTTGGCATTTATGGCAATAGGAGAGCGCATCCATTTTTTCCGCACCCTCCGGGGTATGACACAGAAGTATCTTGGTATGGCGGTGGGCTTTCCAGAGCGTTCCGCCGATGTTCGTCTGGCACAGTACGAAACAGGCACCCGGACGCCGAAGGCCGACTTGACCGCTGCCCTGGCGCATACATTAGATGTATCGCCCCAGGCGTTGAGCGTCCCGGACATAGATAACTACATAGGTTTGGCCCATACGCTGTTCGCCTTGGAGGATGTTTACAGTCTGAAAGTGGTAGAGGCGGATGGACGTGCCTGCCTGCAAGCAGATATTTTTCAGGGAGGCCGTCAAGCCAGTGAGCTGAACAAAATCTTGATTGCGTGGCGGGAACAGGCGGCGAAGCTGGAGGCCGGGGAGATTACCAAGGAGGACTATGACCGCTGGCGGTACAACTACCCCAAGTATGACACCACCCAGCGGTGGGCCAAAGTCCCCTCGAAGGAATTAAGCGATGCTCTGATAAAAGGATTGAAGAAACAGAGAAAAGACAAATAGCAAAAAAGGTCTTGCCGACTGGTGAAAGTCAGCAAGACCTTTTTCTTAGGATATGGAGGATTTACCCGCAAGCCACCCGCTATACGGGAGTGAACAAAGTAAATCCGGTTTTGGTATCTGCTATCAATTTGCTATCAAATGCCCCGTTTCCGTTTCAAAAACCCAGTGTTTTCAAGGCTTTGCGGGTTTTGCTAGTTATTCCCACTCGATGGTCGCGGGGGGTTTGCTGGTAATGTCGTAAACAATGCGGTTGATGTGCGGCACCTCGTTGACGATGCGGACGCTGACTCGGTCCAGCACCTCGTATGGGATGCGGGTCCAATCCGCCGTCATAAAATCACTGGTGGTGACGCTGCGCAGCGCCAAGGTGTAATCATATGTCCGGCCATCGCCCTGGACGCCCACCGAACGCATGTTGGTCAGCACCGCAAAGTACTGGTTCATGCTGCCCTCCAGCCCGGCTTTGTCGATCTCGTCCCGGAAAATGAAGTCCGCCAGACGCAGCGTGTCCAGCTTCTCCTTCGTGATCTCGCCAATGATGCGGATCGCCAGGCCCGGACCCGGGAAAGGCTGGCGCATCACCAGGTACTCCGGCAGCTCCAGTTCCCGGCCCAGCTGGCGGACCTCATCCTTAAAGAGCATCCGCAGCGGCTCGATGATCTCCTTGAAGTCCACATAGTCGGGCAGGCCACCCACGTTGTGGTGGCTCTTGATGACCGCCGCATCCCCCGCGCCGGACTCAATGACGTCGGGATAGATCGTCCCCTGGACCAGATAATCCACCTGGCCGATCTTTTTGGCCTCCGCCTCAAAGACCCGGATGAACTCCTCCCCGATGATCTTCCGCTTCCGCTCTGGATCAGTCACCCCCGCCAGCTTAGAAAGGAACAATTCCTCCGCATTGGAGCGGACAAAGTTGATGTCCCACTTGCGGAAGGCCTCTTCCACCTCGTCGCCCTCGTTGAGGCGCATGAGGCCGTGGTCCACAAACACGCAGGTGAGCTGGCTGCCCACCGCCTCGGCCACCAGTGCCGCGGCCACCGAGGAATCCACGCCGCCCGAGAGGGCCAGCAGCACCTTGCCGGAGCCCACCTTCTCCCGAATCTGACGAATGGCGGTCTCCTTATAATCTCCCATGGTCCAGTCACCCCTGGCTCCACATACCTCATAGAGGAAGTTGCGGATCATGCTGGTGCCATTCTGGGTGTGGTTGACCTCGGGGTGGAACTGGACACCGTAGAAACCGCGGCTCTCGTCACAGATGGCCACGTTGGGGCAGGCGTCGGAGTGGGCCACCAGAGAGAACCCATCAGGTACCTTCTCCATATAGTCCCCGTGGCTCATCCAGGAAATGCCCTCTGCGGGCAGGTCCCGGAAAAGCTTGCAGCCGGTGTCGAAAAAGGTCTCGGTCTTGCCGTACTCCCGGGCAGAGTCGGCCTGGGCAGGGGTGACACACCCCCCCAGATTGTGAGCTAAAAGCTGGCAGCCGTAACAGATGCCCAGGATGGGCACCCCCATCCGGAAGAGCTCCGGATCCGCCTGGGGAGAGTCTGGCTCATAGACGCTCCCCGGTCCGCCGGTAAAGATGATCCCGATCGGAGCCATGGCCTTCAGTTCGGTTAGCGGAGTGGTATAGGGCTTGACCTCGCAGTAGACGCCGCATTCCCGGACCCTGCGGGCGATCAGTTGATTGTACTGCCCGCCGAAATCCAAAACGAGGACGGTTTGGTGAGACATATTGTTTCTTCCTCTCTGTGCATCAAACATTCTTAAAGAACATTGCTATTTTACCACGTCCCTGCCGCCGCGGTCAACCGCTTCCGCACTCAGATCCCGGTGATATCCACCGGCCGAAGCTCGGCCGAGCGGCTCCGGGCACGCACGGTGAGCATGGCCCGGGCGGTGTCGACCGCCGTGACACAGGCTACGGAGTGCTCCACCGCCATACGGCGGATCTTGAAGCCGTCGCTCTCATGGCGGCGTCCGTGGGTGGGGGTATTGATGATCAGGTCCACCGTACCCGAGGCGATCATGTCTGCGATATTGGGATGGGCCTCCGACACCCGGGCCACCAGCTTACAGTCGATGCCGGCGCCGCGGAGCACCCGGCAGGTGCCGGCGGTGGCGTAGAGCTCCACCCCCATGTCGGCAAAGCCCCGGGCGATACCCACGATCTCGTCCTTGTCCTCGTCCTTGACGGTGATGATGGCCCGTCCACCCCGCTTGGGGGCTTTCAGTCCGGCACCCTTGAAGGCTTTCCGAAGGGCCAGGGGAAAGGTCTCCGCCAGGCCCAGCACCTCACCGGTGGACTTCATTTCCGGCCCCAGGCCGGTGTCCACATCGGTGAGCTTCTCGAAGGAGAACACCGGCATCTTGACCGCATAATACCTGGCCTCAGGGTAGATCCCGGTGCCGTAGCCCAGGTCCTTCAGCTTCTCCCCCAGCATCACCCGGGTGGCCAGATCGATGATGGGCACGCCGGTTACCTTGGAGATATAGGGAATGGTCCGGGAGGAGCGTGGATTGACCTCAATGACGTACACCTCGTCGTCGTAGAGGATGAACTGGATGTTCACAAGGCCGATGACCCCAAGCGCACGGGCCAGATCCCGGGTGTAGCGGAGGATGGTCTGCCGGTGCCTCTCCTCGATGTGGAGCGGCGGGTAGACCGAGATAGAGTCGCCGGAGTGGATGCCGGCCCGCTCCACATGCTCCATGATGCCGGGAATGAGGATGTCCTCGCCGTCAAAGACGCCGTCCACCTCCACCTCCCTGCCCATGAGATACTTGTCCACCAGAATGGGGTGCTCCTGCACCGTCTGGTGGATGACCTTCATGAACTCGATGATGTTCCGGTCGTTGTAGGCAATCTCCATTCCCTGGCCGCCCAGCACATAGGAGGGCCGGACCAGCACGGGATAGCCCACGTCGTGGGCGGCCTTCAGCGCCTCTTCGGTGGTGAACACCGTCTCGCCCCTGGCCCGGGGGATCCGGCACTCGTTCAGGATCTCATCGAAGCGCTCCCGGTCCTCGGCGGCGTCCACGCCGTCGGCGGAGGTGCCCAGGAGGAACACCCCCATGTCAGTAAGGGCCTGGGCCAGCTTGATGGCGGTCTGCCCGCCGAACTGGACCACCGCGCCCCAGGGATGCTCCTGCTCCACCACGGCAGCCACGTCCTCGGCGGTAAGAGGCTCAAAGTAGAGCTTGTCGGCCACATCGAAGTCGGTGGAGACGGTCTCCGGGTTGTTGTTGATGATGATGGTCTCGCAGCCCAGCTTCCGCAGCGCCCACACCGAGTGGACCGAGCAGTAGTCGAACTCAATGCCCTGGCCGATGCGGATGGGACCGGAACCCAGAACCAGCACCTTGCGTTTCCCCTCCCTGGGTTCGGGGGGCAGATGGTAAGCGTGTTCCCCCAGCAGGCTGGGCGCCACAGGAGCGCTGCCCCAGTCGCGGGGCTGTCCGGCCTCGTTCTCGGCGTCATAGGTGGAGTAGTAATAGGGGGTCTCGGCTTCGAACTCAGCCGCGCAGGTGTCCACCATCTTGAAGGCGGGGCGGATGCCGTTCTCCTCCCGCAGGGCTTTGACAGCCTCCTGCGTGGTGCCGGAGAGGTCGGCGATCCACCGGTCGGAGAAGCCCATCTCCTTGGCCCGTCGGAGCGCGGCGGCGTCCAGGACGCCCTTTTCCAGCCGATCCTCCATATCCACGATCTTTTGCAGCCGGTCCAGGAACCATACATCGTACTTGGTGATGGCGTTGATCTTCTCCGGAGAGAAGCCCCGGCGCAGGGCCTCGGCCACCACGAAGAGCCGCTGATCGTCAATGTTCTGGAGCCGGTCCTCGATCTCCTCGGTGTAGAGCTCGTCCAGGCCGTCCATTTTCAGGGACTTCACCGGCAGCTCCAGGGAGCGGATGGCCTTCATGAGGGCGGCCTCAAAGGAGTTTCCGATGGCCATCACCTCGCCGGTGGCTTTCATCTGGGTGCCCAGGGTGCGGCTGGCAGTGGTGAATTTATCAAAGGGAAGGCGTGGGATCTTCAGCACGCAGTAGTCCATCGTGGGCTCGAAGCAGGCGGTGGTCTTTCCGGTGACGGCGTTGGGGATCTCATCCAGGGTATAGCCCAGGGCGATCTTGGCCGCCACCCTGGCGATGGGATAGCCGGTGGCCTTGGAGGCCAGGGCGGAAGAACGGCTCACCCGGGGGTTGACCTCGATGACCGCGTACTCAAAGGAATCGGGGTCCAGGGCCAGCTGCACGTTGCACCCGCCCTCGATCTCCAGGGCAGAGATAATGTTCAGAGAGGCCGAGCGGAGCATCTGGAACTCCTTGTTGGCCAGGGTCTGGGTAGGAGCCACCACGATGGAGTCGCCGGTGTGGACGCCAACGGGATCCACGTTCTCCATGGAACAGATCTGGATCACGTTGCCCGCGGAGTCCCGCATGACCTCGAACTCGATCTCCTTCCAGCCGGCAATGGAGCGCTCGATGAGCACCTGGCCCACCCGGGAGAGATGGATGCCCCGGTCGGCGATCTCCCGGAGGGAGGGCTCATCGTAGGCGATGCCGCCGCCGGAGCCGCCCAGCGTGTAGGCGGGGCGGACAATGACAGGGTAGCCGATGCGCCCCGCAAAGGCCACCGCGGACTCCACGTCCTCCACCACGTCGGAGACCACGCAGGGCTGGCCGATGGCCTCCATGGCGTCCTTGAAACCCTGCCGGTCCTCCGCCTTGCGGATGGATTCGGGGGAGGTCCCCAGCAGACGGACGCGGTACTCGTCCAGAATCCCCTGCTCGTGGAGGTTCATAGCCAGATTGAGGCCGGTCTGGCCGCCCAGGGTGGGCAGGATGGCGTCGGGACGCTCCTTGGCGATGATCTGCGTCACCGAGGCGATGTTCAGCGGCTCGATGTACACATGGTCGGCGATATCCTTGTCGGTCATGATGGTGGCAGGGTTGGAGTTGACCAGCACCACCTCCACGCCCTCCTCCTTCAGGGCGCGGCAGGCCTGGGTCCCGGCGTAGTCGAACTCGGCGGCCTGGCCGATGACGATGGGGCCGGAGCCCAGCACCAGCACCTTGTGAATGTTCGGATCCTTCGGCATTACTGCGCGCCCCCTTTCTGCATGGATGCCACAAAGCGGTCAAAGAGATATTCCGTGTCCATGGGCCCCGGAGAGGCCTCCGGGTGGAACTGGACAGTGAAGCAATTGTTCCGGAGATACTCCAGGCCCTCTACGCCGCCGTCGTTGACATTGCTGTGGGAGACCCGGGCCACCGCCGGATCCACAGAGTCGGCCACCACGGCGTAGCCGTGGTTCTGGGAAGTGATGAACACCCGCCCCCTGGCCAAGTCCTTCACCGGATGGTTGCCTCCCCGGTGGCCGAAGCGCATTTTCCGGGTCCTGGCCCCGGTGGCCAGCGCCAGCAGCTGATGACCCAGACAGACCGCAAAGAGGGGCAGCTCGGCGTCGTAGAGCTTCTTGACTTCCCGGATGATGTCCTGGTTGTCCGCCGGGTCGCCGGGACCGTTGGAGAGCATCACTCCGTCAAAGCCGCCGGCGAGCACCGTTGCGGCGGGCGTATGGGCGGGAAAGACCGTGACGGCACAGCCCCGCCGCTGGAGGCAGCGGATCATGTTGGCCTTCACGCCGTAGTCCATGAGAGCCACCCGGCAGAGCGTCTCTCCCTCCGCGGGGCAGAACTCCGCCTCCTTCCGGCTCACCCGCTCCACCGTTCCGGAGACCCGATAGGCGTGGATGGTCTCCAAAACTGCCTGCATAGAAAAATCCTCCGCACAGGTGATCATGCCGTTCATGGTCCCCTGACTGCGGAGTAAACGCGTCAGCGCACGGGTATCAACGTTCTGGATGCCCGTGATATGATATTGTCTGAGATAGTCGTTCAGGTCTCCCTCCCGACGAAAATTGCTGCCCCGCTCCGCCAGATGACGGACTACGAACGCCTCGGCCCAGGGCCGGCCGGACTCATTGTCAGCGCTGTTGACGCCGTAATTGCCGATGAGGGGATAGGTCATCACAACGCCCTGCCCCGCATAGGAAGGATCGGTCAGGATCTCCTGATAACCGGTCATGGACGTATTGAACACCATCTCACAGACCCGGTCCGCCGTGCCGCCGATGCTCTCGCCTCGGAAAACTGCGCCGTTTTCCAGAATGAGGGTCGCTCTCATACTCTGCCTCCCGCCTTTCTTCTCACAGTCGTTATCTGTTTGATTCTATTCCAAAATCAGGCGGTTGACAATATAAAAATGGATGGATTTCCCTCACCACCGAAAAACTGTGGTTTTGGACAAAGGGGCCCGGCGCCGTATTTTCCCTTCTTGTCAAAGCGCCGGGACCAGCTCCGCCACGACCACCTCCGGCGGATTGTAAAACCGGGGCACCCGGGTGCTCTCCCGGGCCAGGCCGCGGCCGACGAGCAGTGTTCCTCCCCCATCCACCGGGTAAACGCCTCCGGCATAAGCGGGGAAAAACCCCTGATCCGGCGCCAGCAGGCCGTTGACCAGGGCCGGGATCCGCCACTGCCCTCCGTGGGCATGGCCGGAGAGCGTCAGATCAAAACCGCCGTACTCCTCCGCCCGCTCGGGCCGGTGGGTCAGCAGGATGGTAAACGCCGCCTCTTCCCTCCCCCGCCTCAGAGTTTCCAGTTCTCTCCGCCAGACATTCTCCCCCGCGTCCGGATCGTCCAGCCCGCAGATCTGGAGCCGCTGGCCCTGCGCCTCGGCCACTGTGCTCTCCCCGGACAGCACAGTGACGCCCAGAGCCGCCAGCTCCACTTTGATCTGCTGCGCCTGCCCGGACCAGATCTCATGGTTGCCTGTCACATAATAGGTCGGCCACCGCTCGGCCAGCGCCTGGGCCGCTGTATAGGCCCGCTCCGGCGAGAGGCGGTCCCATTCGTCATCCACCCAGTCGCCCCCCAGCAGCACCAAGTCGGGGCCTTGGGCCTCCACCAGCTCCAACAGTTCGGACTGGCCGGTCCCATAATCGCAGGAATGGAGATCGGACAAAAACACCAGACGAACCCGCTGGGTAAGCTTTTCGCTCTTTACCTCATACCGGCGGACCACCGGGCGGTGATCCAGCCCCTTTCCAACCACTCCGATCAAAAGCGCCGCCGCCGCAATCCAGGCCCACTTTTTCTTTTTCCCCGCCACAGGCAGCCCTCCTTTTTTCCCATATTACCATGCGCCCGCCCGCAGCGTTTTAAAATTTCCTGACGTTTTACGCTCATACTTCCGCGGAAACCGGCCATACTGAACGGAAGAACACGCTGGGGAGGTCGCGATATGATCATTGCCTTCGTCCGTACCATCATCCTCTATCTGCTCATCATTGCCGGAATCCGCCTCATGGGAAAGCGTCAGGTGGGAGAGCTGGAGCCCTCTGAGCTGGTGCTCGCCCTCATCATCGCAGACCTGGCCGCCGTACCCATGCAGGACTTCGGCATTCCTCTTCTGGCGGGCATCATCCCCATCCTCACCCTGCTCTCCCTCACCATGATCATCTCTGTCATCTCCATGAAGAGCATCAAATTCCGGGCTCTCATCTGCGGGAGGCCCTCCATTATCGTGGAAAACGGAACGCTCCACCAACTGGAAATGGCCAAAAACCGCTTTACAGTTGACGAACTGATGGAAGAGCTGAGAATGAAGGGAATCACCGACATTGCCACGGTCAAATACGCCATTTTGGAAACCAACGGGCAGATCTCCGTCCTCCCCTTTGCCGACCAAAAGCCCCCCACGGCCAAGGATCTGAAGGTGGCACCTGAGGAACCTGGCCTCCCGGCAGTCCTCATCAATGACGGCCGGGTGCTGGAGCACAACCTGAAACTGCGGGGCTATGACCGCAACTGGCTCAACAAACAGCTCAAAGCCCACAAAGTCAAAGATCCCAAGGAAGTCTATCTGCTGACAGTGGATGAGCTGGGCCGGATCTACTTTGCCCCCAGGGAGGAAGAGAAATGAAACGAGTGTGGATCGCCGTCTGCCTTCTTCTGATCATCCTCACCGGCACGCTGTGTCACAGCTTTTATGTCAACCATTTGATTGGAGAGATCACCGGGCTTCTGGAACAGGCCGAGATCCAGGCAGAGCAGGGCGAGTGGGCTGCCGCGGAGGAGAGCACCCAGCTGGCCAATCACCGCTGGCAGGAGCGGGACGCCTACCTCCATGTCATGCTCCGACACGGGGAGACCGATCAGATCCACACCGGTTTCCGCCAGGTGGCGGAATTTATCCAGTGCCGGGAGTCCGGGGAATACTCCGCCGCCAACGCCTGCCTCATCACAGAGCTGGAACTGCTGGCCGAGGCGGAACAGCTGAATATCAAAAACATTTTATGACCTGTCTGCGCAAAGAAGCACGGGAACCAGCCGCTTCCCGTGCTTCTTTGACTTCGTTCTTTCCAATCCCCGCCGACAGTTACTTCTCCTGCAGCAGCTTGTTGAGCTCCGACATAAAGGTGCTGATGTCCTTGAACTGGCGATAGACCGAGGCAAAGCGGACATAGGCTACTTCGTCCACACCCTTCAGCCGGTCCATCACCATCTCTCCGATCTTAGCGGAGGGGACCTCCCGATCCATCTCGTTTTGCAGGGTCTGCTCGATCTCCTCGGCGATCTTCTCCAGCGTACTGAAGGAGACCGGCCGCTTCTCACAGGCCCGGAGCATCCCGCCCAGGACCTTACTGCGGTCGAAGCTCTGCCGGCTGCCGTCCTTCTTGACGACCATCACCGGGAGGGACTCCATGATCTCAAAGGTAGTGAACCGCTTGTGGCACTCCAAACACTCCCGGCGGCGGCGAATGCTGGTGCCGTCCTCTGCCGGGCGGGAGTCCACGACTTTACTGTCCAAATGGCCGCAATAAGGACATTTCATATGCGCACGCTCCTATGTATCTTTATGATACCTGATTCTACCATGGTTTGTCTCTTTTTAAAAGAGTCTCAGTGGGCTTTTTGCCGGTTTTGTGCCGCCAAAAGGGTGTTTTTCATCAGCATGGCCCGGGTCATGGGACCCACGCCCCCCGGAACCGGTGTGATCCAGGCCGCCCGCGCCGCCGCTTCGGCAAATACCACATCGCCGCAGAGCTTCCCTGCCTCGTCCCGATTCATGGCCACGTCCACCACCGCTGCCCCCTCCTTCACCATATCGCCGGTGATAAGGCCCCGACGGCCCGCGGCGCTGACCAGGATATCCGCCTGACGGCAGAGTTCCCCCAATTCCGGGGTCTTGGAGTGACAGAGGGTGACTGTGGCGTCCCGGCGCAGCAAAAGCAGGGCCATGGGCTTGCCCACGATGTTGGAGCGACCCACCACCACCGCCCGCTTTCCGGCAGGGTCGATCCCGTACTCGTCCAGCATCGCCATCACCCCCGCCGGGGTACAGGGCAGAAAGCCCGGGCGGCCGATGAGCAGGTTTCCGGCACTGACCGGGTGGAACCCGTCCACGTCCTTCTCCGGGGCGATGGCCTCCAGCACTGCCGACTCGTCCAAATGGCGGGGCAGGGGGAGCTGTACCAGAATCCCGTCGAGATCCGGCCTGCCGTTCAGCTCCGCCACCAGCTCCAGAAGCTCCTCCTGGGTGGTGCTCTCCAGCAGAGCGTATTCCTCGCTGTAAATGCCGCAGGCTTCGCAGTCCTTGCGTTTACTGGTGACGTACACCCGGGAGGCCGGATCGTTTCCCACCAGGATCACCGCCAGGCCGGGCTTTCGGGGCAGAAGGGCCGCCTGTGCGCAAACCTCCTCCTTCACCTTGGCCGCCAAAGCCTTGCCGTCAAGCAGGATCATCGCTGTCCTCCCCTTTCGTCTTGTTTTCTTCCGCCTTTACGCCTCCGTCAGCTTCCCCGGTCCCGGCGGCGGGATCGGACGCCTCGAGCGCCGCCGTCCGCGCCACCTTCTGCCGGTTCACCCAGAGGTCCTCCGGACTGTGCTTCCGCCGCAGCTGGACGGCCAGGACTGCCGCCGCCGCAAGGAAAAAGACGATGGCCAGCACCTGAGACACCCGCAGGCCGGTGGAGAAGAAGTACAGGCTGTCGGTCCGCAGGCCCTCGATCCAGGCCCGGCCCAGGCCGTACCAGGCCATATAGCTCAGAAAGATCTGCCCGTCGAATTTCCGGCGGCGGGCCACCACGAAGGCCAGCAGCAGAAAGCCCAGCAGATTCCAAAGGGACTCATAGAGGAAGGTGGGGTGGACCTCCATATACTGATAGGTCCCATTGACAAGGTCGTAGATCCCCATGCGCCACGGCAGATCGGTGGGGCCGCCGTAAGCCTCCACATTGACGAAGTTTCCCCACCGGCCCACCAGCTGGCCGATGAGCATTCCAAGGGAGCCCAGGTCCGCAAAGGCCAGGAAGGAGATCTTCTTCACCTTGCAGAAGACCAGCAGTACCAAGATGGCCATCAGGATCCCGCCGTAAATGGCCAGGCCGCCGTCCCAGATGCGGATCATGGCCGGAAAATCCAGTGAACCGTCAGCCCTTCGGTAGAGATCGAGGTAAAAAATCACATAGTAGAGCCGGGCTCCGATGATACACAGCGGCACCGCCCAGATGAGCAGGTCAATGACATCGTCGGGAATAATGCCGTAGTCCGCCGCCTTGCGGCTGCAATAAAAGACAGCCAGCAGGAACCCCAGGGCGATGATGATGCCGTACCAGTGGATGGGCCAGCCGAAAATATGAAAGGCGATCGGCTTTACATTGACTGCAAAGCCGATCCCGGGAAAGGAGACCGTGTTCATTGGGCGCCTCCCTTCGGACGGATGACTGCCAGCGTGGTCCGTTTCTCCGTCACAGCCCGGCAGAGACATTCTTCCACGTCCGCTTTGGTGATGCGGTCAAAGACCTCGGGGAAAGAGAGATACGCAAACCCGGCAAAGTGGGACATGGCCTGGTTGACGCAGATGTTCTCAAAGGAGTTGAGCCCCCGCACCAGATTACCGTAAGCCGCCTTTTTCAGCCGCTGGAAGAGAGCGTCGTCCACTCCCTGGTTCCGGATACGTTCAGCCTCGGCCAGCACGGCGGCCCGGACCGCCTCTGGGTCCCGGCTCTCGCCGCCCGCGCAGAGGAAAGCCGCTCCGGGATAGGCTTCGCAGCCGTAGGCAAAGCCCTCATTCACCAGTCCCTCGTTATAGAGCTTGGCATACAGAGGCGTGGAGGTGCCCAGCAGGGCCTCACAGGCCAGGTTGCCGATGAGCTCCCAGCGGAGCCAGTCCTCTCCCTTTTTCGGGGGAGTGTCCTTGAACCCCAGCTGGAAAATGGGGGTGGAGACCGCCATCTCCTTCTCCCAGCGGGGCTTGGCCGCCTGAGTTCCCTCGGCCTCGCCGTAGTCCCGCTCCACCGGCGGATGGCCCGCTTTGGGCAGGACCTCCTCGGCGATGGCGGCCACCCGGACAGGATCCACGTCTCCCGCCACACAGAGCACCATGTTTCCCGGGTCATAGAAGGCCCGGTGACAGAGGTTCAGGGTGTCTGCGGTGATCTGAGCGATGGACTCCACCGTTCCGGCGATGTTCACCTGAATAGGGCTGTGGGCGTAAAGGCCCTCCAACATTCCGTAAAAGACCTGGGTGTCCGGCTCGTCGTCCCCCATGCGGATCTCCTGTCCGATGATGCCCTGCTCCTTGTCCACGCTCTCCTGGGTGTAATAAGGGATGGAGACAAAGGAGAGCAGAATCTTGAGATTCTCCTCAAACTTCTCCGTGCTCTCAAAGTAGTAGCCCGTCAGTGCCGTAGACGTGAAGGCGTTGGGGGATGCCCCGTTGGCCGCCAGATCCTGGAGGGCGTTCCCGTCCTCCGTGTCAAAGGTCTTGTGCTCCAGAAAGTGGGCTACGCCCGCGGGGGTGTCCAGCCACCGCCCGTCCAGCCGGAAGCGCATGTCCATGCCGCCGTAGTTGGTGGCAAAAAAGGCGTAGCTCTTCTGAAAGCCCGGCTTGGGGTCCACATAGACGTGCAGGCCGTTGTCCAGCACGGTGTGGAAGAGCTTCTCCCCCACTCTCGTATACTGTTTTTCTTCCATGCTCACGCCTCCGTTCCCTTGAGAAAATAGACCGTGTCCAGGCTCAGGCTCTTGGCCGCGGCCACCGCCTGCTCCGCCGTGACCTGCTCCAGCGCCCGGGCGACCTCCTCCGGGCCCTCGGTGAGACCGGCCACCGCCTGTCCCAGCCAATAGTCCTCCTGCCGGCCCTGGCTGTCCGGCAGCGTGAGGAGGGAACTGACGGTGTACCGCCTGGCGCCCTCCACCTCCCAAGTCTCAAACTGCCCCTTGCGGCAGGCCTCCAGCTGGGCCTTGATCTCTGCTTCCGCCTTTCCCACGTTGGCAAATTCCACACCGGAGGAGACCACCATCAGCCCTTTGTACTTGTGGAGCATGGAGCTGGCATAGTAGCAGAGAGAGAGCTTCTCCCGCACATTGAGAAAGAGCTTGGAGGTCGTGGTGCCGCCGAAGAGCGCGTTGCAGAGCATCAGCGCCGGATATTCGGGTGAGGCGGCAGTGATGCCGCCGGTGCGGAAGCCCATGGTCAGCTTGCCTTGGGCCACATCCATGGTCTCCTCTACCCGCCGGGGCGTCTGGGCGGCGGGGATCACGGTGCATGCCGGGAGCGTGTAGCCCCCCTCCCGGGGGAGCCCCGCCAGTGCCTTCTGCAGGATGAAGCACACCCGGTTCAGCTCGGCGGAGCCGCAGTAGTAGAGTTCCAGCCGGGCGTGGGCCAAAAGCTGCTGATAGCGCTCCCAGAGGGACTGGGGCGTGAGGGCCTCCACGTCGGCCTCCCGGCCCAGGCGGTTCACCCCGTAGGGCTCCGAGGCGCACATCGCCTCCACCACGCGGTTGGCGGCGTAGCTGCGCTTTTCATTGACTTCCGCGCGGATGCGGTCAATGAGGTTGGCCTTCTCCTGACGGGTATAGTCGGGGCTGAAAGCCCCGTCCCGGGTGTAGGGCCGAAGCAGCAGCTCCCCCATCAGCCCGGCGGCCTCGTCCAGCACGCCGCTGCCGTCCAGGGTATAGGCGTCATCCAAAAAACTCCCGGTAAAGCCTACGCACTGTGCCTCGCCCTTTTTGCGGACCATGGGCTCGATGGAGCCTCCATAGAGCTGGTCCAGGGCGGCGGAGAGGGCTTGAAGGTCGGGATGGCGTTCGCTCCCCCGCCGCAGTAGGTAGGGGATCAGGGCATTGGCGGCCGCGTCTCCCTCTGCCAGCGGAGCCAGCAGAGTCATGGACAGGACCGAGGATTTGAATTTTTTGGTGTGGACCGACGTGAGAAACACGCCCGGTAACAGCTGCGTCCGGGTGACAGCGCTCATGGAGCCACCTTCCTTTCTATGATTAGACGAAGGCTATTATACAACATTTTCCCTCGCTTGGGCACCCTTTTCGGGAAAAATTTGGGGGTCCTTTCCATTTGGATCATTCGGATACCGTAACGTCCAGCCGGTGCTCCCCCTCCAATCCCTCCAGCCGGACCGCAGACACAGGCTCCCCGTCCAGCAGCAGGGCGTGGTCCCCACCCCGGCGGACTGTGAGAAACAGCGTCCAGCCCTTCCCCGCCCAGCGGGCGGAACAGCCGGGCCAACCGGTGGGCAGCTTTGGGGAAATTGAAAGGCATTGATCCTTTACGGTGATTCCAAACAGGCCGTTTATCGCGGTTTGATAATACCAGCCCGCAGCGCCGGTATACCAGCTCCAGCCGCCGCGGCCCGGGTGATCGGGGTTGGTGTAGACATCCCCGGCCAGCACATAGGGCTCGGCCCGGTAGACCTCCGTCGGATGGGTCTCCGGCAGGAGTGCCCGGAGCAGCTCCCACCCCTCCTCATTCCAGCCCAGCTCATAGCAGGCCAGCGCCAGCCAGACGGCGGCGTGGGTATACTGCCCGCCGTTTTCCCGGACGCCGGGAACATACCCCCGGATATAGCCCGGGTCGGTCTCTCCACTGGAAAACGCAGGGGTGAAGAGTCGAACCACCCCCAGCTCCCGGTCAAAAAGACGGTCCAGCGCCGACCGCAGGGCGATCCCCGCTCGTGTCCGGTCCACGCCGGGGGTCAGCGCCGCCCAGCTCTGGGCGATGGAGTCGATCTGACATTCCGGAGCGCCGCCGCTGCCCAAAGGGGTACCGTCGTCATACCAGCCCCGGAGATACCACGCCCCGTCCCAGGCGTTTTCCGCCGCCTGCTTCAGCCGGCCGGCCGCGCTGCGGAACCGTTCGGCCGACTCCGGATCGCTCATCCGCTCCGCGACAGGGGCAAAAGATTGCAGCGTAATGGCTGTAAACCAGGTAAGCCATACACTTTCTCCCTGTCCGCCAACTCCCACGCGGTTCATGCCGTCATTCCAGTCGCCCGAGCCCATCTTCATCAGGCCGTGGCTGCCCGCCTCCCGATCCAGGGCACAGTTCAGCGCCCGCACAGCATGGTCGTAGACGCTCTCCGCCTCCGAGGCGGTCGAGGGGATAAAATAGCGCTCCGCTTCTCCTTCTTTCAGGGGCTCACCTGACAGGTAATTTACCTTTTCAGTCAAGATGGTCCAGTCGTTCCAGCTCTCGCAGTACCGAGCCAAGGCATGGGGGAGCCACAGCAGGTCGTCGGAGATGCGGGTGCGGACGCCGCGGTTCTTCTCCTCCCTCACCTCATGCCACCAGTGCTGTACGTCTCCCTCCTGAAACTGGTGGGCGCAGCAGCGCAGGATCTGGGCCCGGCACCAGGATGGGTCCACCGGCAGCAGGGCCAGAGCGTCCTGGAGCTGATCCCGGAACCCGAACGCCCCGCCGTTCTGATAGCGGGAGGTGCGGGCCAGCAGCCGGCAGGCCACCACCTGATAGAGGCACCAGCCGTTCAGGTAGTGGTTCAGGGCGGCGTCCGGCGTCTCCACCGTCAGGGGGCAGACGATCCGCCGCCAGCGCGCCGCCGTGTCCCGGAACCGGCTTTCCCACTCCCCCGGCGCGGCCCGACGGGTCCCCTCCGTGCCGCTGGAGAACAGGATGCTCCCCGCAAAGCTGTAAGGCTGATCCGCTTTCCCCTTGCTGATATGACGGATCTCTCCGGCCCCATCGGGCAGTTCCACCAGCAGAAGCCGCCGGGGCTCTTCCCAGGGCACCAGCGCTGTGGTCCGGACGACACCGCCCGGCCACTCCTTCTCCCACCGGGCCCAGCCAAAGCCGTAGGTCACCGTCACGGGGAGGCCGTCGCCGTCGGCAAACAGGCTGTGGGTCTCCTCCCCCCAGGTGAGGAAAAACCACTCCGGGCCGCCGATGGCCAGCGGATCGTTGTTCCAGGGGGTGATGGGGCTCTCCCGGGCGTTGCCCTGCCAGAGGTGGCCGCAGCCCGTCTCGTCGGTGAGCCAGCCGAAGGCCGGATTCACCAGCAGATGGCTCCAGCCCAGAGGCGGCAGGGTCCCCTCCAGCCGTAAGGCATATTCTCCCTCCGGCAGATACCATCCCCGTGGCTGCCCCGGCTGGATGCGGCAGGGCGGAAGCTGCGGACGGACCGGCGGCAGCGCCTCGGGAGAGCGCCAGCGTCCCGCTCCGTTCAGACGGACCGCCGCCCATGCCGCCAAAGCGCCTTCTCCCTCTCCCTGGGGGCCCACGTCGGTAAGGCAGATCCCGCCCCGGCGTCCCAGCTCAGGCTCCATCCCAAGGTTTTTCACCAGCTCCAGCACCGCTCCCCGAACCGGACGGCGGTAGTCTCCCCCATCGGCCAGAGGATAGACGAGATCGAAGGAAAAGCCGCAGCGGGCCAGCAATGCGTGGGCCTTCAGCGGGAAGGGAGAGAGAGCCTCCCCCTCCGGCTCCGGGGACGCCAGGACAATGGGCAGATCCCCCGAAATGCCATGCACCCAGAGATCGGACTGAGGAAACTCACCGCCCGGGCGGCGGGCAAAGACCAGTGACGACAGCAGTTCCATGGCCCTCTTTCCCTCTTCCGTAGTCATTTGCAGCGCCCGGAGCAGACCAGGCAGCCGCCCGATTCCCTCCCCTGCGCTGCGCAGCATCTCCCGGGCGGTCTGTTCAGCCCGCTGAGGACCGTCCTCAAAGCCCAGAGCCACTCGCAGGCGGAAGTGTTCTTCCTCCACCGGGAACCGGGCCAGCAGGCAGGGATCCAGCACCGCCCCTGCCGTGGATCCCGCCGGGGATTCCAGCGCCTGCTCCAGCCGCCGGAGTCCCCCCCGCCCCAGCGCCCGCTCCCGGCTGGTGTCCCAGGACGCCTCCTCCCGGTCCCACACCACGGCCAGCGCCGCCCGGCGGCTTCCCTCCCGGGGCCGCCGGACAAATTGAACCCCGCGCTCCAGCGGGGCGCTCTCCAGTGACAGCTTGGAGTAGGCCGGGTGGGCCAGATAGTCGGCGGAACGGGCCAGCATCGGCTCCAGATAACAGATCAGCTCTCCGCCGCCGCTCCCGTCCAGACTCACTGTCCACAGGGCTCCCCGCTCCTCCTTCGGGAGAGACAGAGAGACCTTTGCCGTACACGCACCGTCCTGCGTGCTCCAGCCGGCGTCGGAGCCGTCAAAGCTCCAGGAAAACCGCCCCTCCCGCCAGAGGGGTGCTGCGGTCAGCGGGCAGAGCCGCCCTGACCCGTCCCGGAAGAAAAAGGACACCCCTGCCGGGGAAAAACGCTCCCGCAGAGTCGTCAGAATCGGGCTCTCCCCCCGCTCGTCGGTCAGCCGCACAGAGCCGTCCCCGGTACACAGGGCGGAGACCAGGCCATTGGACAGGAGATGACAGACCGGCATCCCCTCCTCCCGCAGCTCCCCGTCCCGGTGGAACTCACTCTGCCGCACGGGGCGTGCCCGATCGGGCTGAACGGTGCGGCTTGGCTTCATCACCGGTGCGCCCACCGGCACCTTCTCCTGCAAAAGCTCCCGGTACGCGGCCATGGAGCAGTCCCGCATGAACCGCTCCTGCATGATATTTCCCTGCAAGGCGTTGTCGATAGCGATGAGGCTCATGCCCAGATGGTGGGACATGAAGGAGCGCACCGCCGTCCACTTCTCCCCCTCCCGGACGCGGCCCTGGGTGAAGTCGGCGGCCTCATAGAGGCCGTACGTTCCCTCAAGCCCCATATCCCGGAGGCGGCGCAGGTTGCGTCCGGCACTGCCCGGAGCCAGAAGGAGGGCCAAAAAGGAGGCGTAAGGCGCCACCACAAGCTCCCGATCCAGCCCCCGCTTCAGCCCCAGCGCCTGCACGCCGTGGGCCTTGTACTGGTAGGCCATACCGGGGTCAAAGGCAAAAAAGCCGGACTCGGAGATCCCCCAGGGCGCGCCGGTTTTGGCCCCCCGACGCTTCTGGGCGTAGATACAAAAGGCCAGAGACTCATACATCAGGCTGCCCTGCTCACAGGGCAGCAGCAGATTGGGCATGAAATACTCAAACATGGTCCCCGTCCAGGAGGCCATACCGCAGTAGTCGTTGTCCTCCACCAGCATCCGCCCCAGCCGCCGCCAGTGGCGGGGGTCCACCTCCCCCAGCGCCACCCCCAGATAGCTGGACAGCCGGGCCTCGCTGGCCATCAGGTCGTACCAGCCCTGGGTGAACGCCCCCTTCTCCGCGTCGAAGCCGATGGTGAAGAGCTTGCGCTCCCGGTCGTAGAGGGGGCTGAGGTCCATGGCGTTCGACAGCCGCTCCGCCCGGCGGGCCAGGCCGTCCTCCCCCCAGGCATACAGGGCCTCCCGGAGGGCGATGAGGCATCCCCGCAGGTTCCCGCTGTCCACCGTGGAGACATAGCGGGGCCACAGGGGGCTGCAGTCCGAGGTGTCGTACCAGTTGTAGAGGTGCCCTTTCCATTTGGGGAGGGCCTCCACGGTGTCCAGCACATGCCCGATGAGCTCCGCCGCCCGGCGGCGGCTGGTAAGCTCCAGATCGGCGGCTGCGCAGCAGCTCAGCAGAGCCATGCCGATGTTCGTGGGCGAGGTTCGCCGTGCGGGGCCCAGCCAGGGCTTTTCCTGGACGTTGTCCGGGGGCAGCCAGTGATCTTCGGGACGCAGCCAGTCCTGAAAATATCCCCAGATGAGAGCGGCCTGATGGAGCAGAAAGGGCCGATCCTCTTCCGGAGCGGCCGTTTTCTCCCGTACCGGCCGGGAGAGGGCCCAGGCAAAGGCGGGGGAAAAGGCCCACACCAGCCCGGCCGCCGCCCCCGCCGGGAAACGGGCGAACGCCATGGCAAACGCGCCCGCCGCCACCGCGGGCCACTGGGCACGGAAGTTGGCCCAGACGCCGTCCTTCCGCCCCTCGGCGTCCGCCGCCGTCACCCACTCCAGCATCCGTCTGTGGCTGACAAAGCTCCGCCACAGGGCCGCCGCCGCCGCGGAGGCACACACCCACGCCTGATAGGGGAGAAACAAAAGCTGCACCAGCGTCTGGAGGATCATGCCTCCAAAGCCGGCAATGATGGTAGAGTGGTATCGCCGACGCAGGCCCACCCCGCCCCGGAAGGCCAGATCGGCTCCGGTGAGGAGCAGATTGGACCAAGCCGAGACGATGGCCAGGACCGCCGCCGTCCCAAAGGCAGGGGCGGACAGGCACATCCCCAGCAGCAGGGCCAGAAGGGTAAAAGCCGGAGACAGGCTCCGCCGGAGGTTGTCGAAGATCTTCCACTTGTCCATGGGGGCAATGGGATTGACCACCCTCTCCCCCGCCTCGTTGTAAACCCAGCGGCCCAACCAGGGCAGCAGCTGCCAGTCTCCCCGCACCCAGCGGTGGAGGCGGGCAAAGTAGCTGTTGACCTTGTGGGGGTAGCCGTCGGTCAGCTCCACGTCCCCCAGCAGTCCCGCGTGGAGGTAGGCCCCTTCCAGCAGGTCGTGGGAGAGGATCCGCTCCTGGGGAAAGCGCCCGTCCAGACAGCGGCCGAAGGCCTCCACGTCGAAAATGCCCTTTCCGGTGTAGGTGCCCCGGTCAAAGAGGTCGTGGTAGACGTCGCTGCACGCCCCGCCGTAGGGATCCACGCCGCCCTGTCCGGCAAAGATGCGGGAAAACTGGGAGCGGTTGGCGGCGTTCAGCTCCACCCCCACCCGGGGCTGGAGCAGGCCGTAGCCCTCTGTGACCACCCGCAGCCTTGGGTCTACCACCGGACGGTTCAGGGGGTGGAGCATGGCTCCCACCAGCTCCCGGGCCGTACCCACGTTGAGGGCCGTATCGGAGTCCAGGGTGATGACATACCGGGTGCCGTTCAGCGCCTCCGCATCCCCCGCCCGCACCCGCAGCCCGGCGGGCTTTCCCCGGAGCAGGCGGCTGAGCTCGATGAGGGCCCCCCGCTTCCGCTCCCAGCCCACATAGCGCTCATCGGTCTTTTGGAACACGGGTGTGCGGAAAAAGAGATAGAACCCGCCCCCGTATTTGTCGTTGAGGGCCCGGATGGCCTGTTCGGCCCTGCGGAGCTGTCTGCGCTGGGCCGAGGCCATGGGGGCCGCCCGGTCCGGCAGGTCGGCCAGCAGCCCGAAGCGCAGCTCTTCCCCGCTGTCCCGGTTGGCCAGGCGATAGCGCTCCAGCAGCGCGGCATACTGATCGCCGCTGTCCTCTCCGGTGAGCAGTCCGGCAATGACGCAGAGGGTCCGCCCCTCCCGGGGCAGGCCGTCCCGGAGCTCCATCCGGAGGACGGGTCTGGGCCGCACCAGCCGTACCATCAGGAAATCCACCAGATTTTTGGTCAGGTCGGTGGCAGGCAGAAGCAGGAGGAAAAAGAGCGCCCAGCTCTCCAGAAGAAAGCCCAGGAACAGGGCCAGAAACAGCGCCGGAAGCAGAACTGCCGCAACATAGAGGGCTCCCGTAGGCCGTCTCTCCGGCTTTCCCATCGGGCAGCGGAACAGGAACCAGCCGATGTGCGCCCGCTCCCCCTTTTCCTCCTGGGCCAGCGCCAGCACCGCTTCCGCCGTCTCCCGTTCGCCCCTCCCCTCCCGATGGGCCAGCTGACAGACCCGGTTCCGGTAGCGGGCCCTGGTGGCGTCGTCCATCTTGGGATACAGCCCCGCCGGATCTTTTTGAAGGGCCGCCTCCACAGGGCTGGAGGCCTCCAGAAGCGGGCCCAGGTTGGCGGTGGACAGCAGCCGCAGCCAGGTAAAGATCCGCTCCAGCACCTCCGCCAGTCCCTCGGGCTCCGTTTCCCCTTCCAGTGCCGGACATCGTTCGGCCAGCCTTTGGCACAGCGCGCCCTTCAGGGCAGGAATGAACAAGGCCAGCTCTTCCTCGGTCAGGCTCTGCACGGCCTGCACACCCGCCAAAAACCGGGCCAGTTCTTCCGGCTCCGCTTCCGGAGTCTCCCGGGCAAAGGCGCGGGCAAGGCATTGAATGTACAAAAGACCCCCCGCCGCTCTCAGCCCCCGTCCCCGCCGCAGATCGGCCGCACTCTCCAGCCCCTCTCTCCGGGCCAGATAAGCGTTGTCCAGCAGCCATTCCGCCGCCCTCGGCAGCCGCTCCCTGTTCTGACGGGAAATCCGCTCCCGGACCCGCTCCACCTCATCCAGGGATCGGACGATCTCTCTCGCCGCGCCCCGGCCTGTTTTGTGCCCCGTGGGCCGCAATCCCCGCGCCGTCTCTCGCCCCAGTTCCATCCGATCCATGCGGACTCCCCCTTTTTCATACGCTCCCTCAGTTTTCCCGCAGTCAACTGTTTCATACAAAAGAGTCATGATGTTGAAATTTCGATTGCTTTTCATTGGGAAATAATAGATAATAAAGACAACCATTCCTGATTAGCACAGTTTTCTCACACCCGTAATTATTTAGGAGGTCCCTACTATGAAACGAATTGGTGCACTGCTTCTCAGCTTCGGCCTGGTTTTGACCCTGCTCTCCGGCTGCGGCGGGAAGTCCTCCGACGGACTGCTCTCTGATTTCACCGCCACCACCATTGATGGGGAAGAAGTGGATTCCTCCATTTTCGCCGACTACGACCTGACCCTGCTGAACGTCTGGGGCACCTTCTGTCCCAAGTGCCTGCCGGAAATGACCGACTTGGCCTCCCTGGCGGATGAATACGCCGGAACCAAGGTTCAAATTCTCGGCATCGTGGGCGATATTCGTTACACAGACGGCGACCATCAGGATGAGAAGATCCAGCGGGCCAAGGACCTGATCGAACAGACCGGGGCCACCAACTACATCCACATTCTCCCCTCCGACAGTCTGGCCAAGGCCATTCTGGACGACATGCAGGGCTTTCCCACCACCTTCTTCATCGACAGCGAGGGCAACAAGGTGGGCACCACCTTTCTGCTGGCCCGGGACAAGGATTTCTGGCAAAAGACCATCGAGGCCCGCCTGAAGGAAGTGCAGAAATGATGCGCCGGGCTCTTTCCGGCCTCTGCCTGCTGGGGGTCGGCGTACTCTTCCTCGTCCTCGGCGTGCTGCGGGGGGAACCGGGCACCGTGCTCACCAAGGCCGCCAACGTCTGCCTGGAGTGCATCGGCCTTGGGTAGGGTGAAAGCGTGGATGAAGACCCATCCCCGGGCCTTTGTCCAGCTCTGTGTCACGGCATTGTCCAACGGCTATGCCGTTGGCTTTGCCAGGGGAACCATCTTTAAGGGCCGGACCAAGGGTCTGTGCCTTCCCGGTCTGAACTGTTATTCCTGTCCCGGCGCGCTGGGAGCATGCCCCATCGGCTCACTTCAGGCCGTCCTCACCAGTCATGAGTACGGCTTTTCCTTCTATGTGGTGGGCTTTCTGCTGGCGGTAGGAGCCCTCTGCGGCCGGTTCGTCTGCGGCTGGCTGTGTCCATTCGGCTTTTTTCAGGATCTGCTGCACAGGATCCCCTTTCCCAAAAAACTCAGGCGGCTGCCGGGCGAAAAAGCCCTGCGGCTGCTTCGCTATGTCATCTTGGTGGGCTTTGTCATTCTCCTGCCCATGTTTGTAACAGACGCCTACGGACTGGGCAAGCCCTGGTTTTGTACCTATCTCTGCCCCGCGGGCACACTGGAGGCGGGCATCCCCCTCACTCTGGCCAGCGCCGCCCTCCGGGATGCCGCCGGCTGGGTCTTTCGGTGGAAGATCCTCCTGCTCATTCTCCTCATTCTCCTCTCTCTCGTGGTCTACCGGCCTTTCTGCCGGTACCTGTGCCCTCTGGGGGCCGTTTACGGCCTGTGCAATCCGGTGTCTCTGGTCCGTCTGAAGGTCGATCCCGGGGCCTGCGTCCAGTGCGGCGTTTGTCAGGATGCCTGCCCTCTGGACATCCAGGTATGGAAAAAGCCCAATGGCACAGACTGCATCCGATGCGGCAAATGCGTCCGCGCCTGCCCCTGCGGCGCCATCCAGGCCCCTTTTGTCAAGGGTGGAAAGACTGTCTCCACGAAAGGCTGAATCAAAAAATGGGAAATTACATTCTGACTCTCGACCAGGGCACCACCAGCTCCCGTGCCATCCTCTTTGACGCACAGCAGAACATTCTGGGCCTTGCCCAGAAGGAGTTGACCCAGTTCTACCCCCGGGAGGGCTGGGTAGAGCACGACCCCATGGAGATCTGGAGCTCCCAGTCTGCGGTGATGATGGAGGTCATCGCCCAGTCCGGCGTGGACCCCCGGGATATCGCGGCCATCGGCCTTGCCAACCAGCGGGAGACCACGGTGGTCTGGGACCGATCCACCGGCCTGCCCGCCTACAACGCCATCTGCTGGCAGTGCCGCCGGACGGCCGACCGGGTGGACCTGCTCTGCGCCGAGGGACTGGAGGGGCACATCCGGGAGACCACCGGGCTTCTCCCAGACGCCTATTTCTCCGCCACCAAGCTCAGCTGGATCCTGGACAAGGTCGACCCCAGTCGGGAAAAGGCCCGCCGGGGAGAGCTTCTGTTCGGGACAGTGGACTCCTGGCTTGTGTGGAAGCTCACCGGCGGGCGGGTCCACGTCACCGACGCCACCAACGCCTCCCGCACCATGCTCTACGACATCCACCGCCTGTGCTGGGACGACACGCTGCTCCGGGCCCTGGATATTCCGGCAGCCATGCTCCCCCGTGTGGTGGAGTGCAGCGAAATTTACGGGGAGACCGATCTGGCGGGGGCCCGCATCCCCATCGCGGGGATGGCGGGAGACCAGCAGGCCGCCCTCTTCGGCCAGACCTGTTTTGCCCCGGGTGAGGCAAAAAACACCTATGGCACCGGCTGCTTTCTGCTGATGAACACCGGAGAGACCCCCTGCGTGAGCAAAAACGGCCTGCTCACCACAGTCGCCATGCGCCGGGGCGGCAGGACCCAATACGCCCTTGAGGGCTCCGCCTTCACCGGCGGGGCGGTGATCCAGTGGCTGCGAGACGGGCTGGGCATCCTCTCCGACAGCAGCGAGGCCGAGCCAATGGCCCGCCGGGTCAAGGACACCGGCGGGGTATATCTGGTGCCCGCCTTCACCGGTCTGGGCGCGCCTTACTGGGACATGTACGCCCGGGGCTGTCTCCTCGGGGTCACCCGGGGCACCCGGCGGGAGCATATCGTCCGGGCGGCAGAGGAATCCATCGCCTATCAGGTCTGGGACCTCGTCTCCGCCATGGAGAAGGACACCGGCCTGACCCTCTCCGCCCTCAATGCCGACGGCGGAGCCAGCCGGGACGGCTTTCTTCTCCAATTCCAGTCCGACCTGCTGGGCCGCCCGGTGCGGCGCCCTGCCATCCGGGAGACCACCGCCCTGGGTGCGGCCTATCTGGCCGGGCTGGCCGTCGGCATATGGAAGGATGAGTCGGAATTGAAAAGCCTCTGGCGGCAGAACGCCGTCTTTTCTCCGGAAATGGGTGCGGATCGCCGCCGGACACTCCTGCGGGACTGGCACCGGGCGGTGGAGCGCAGCCGGAGCTGGGCGGAGCCGTCCGGCACCTGAACCGCACCCGTCACATAAGATAGAGCGTGGCTGTCAGGCCACCATATCTCATTCGGAGGGATTCATCTTATGTGCATGAATCATTGCGGCTGGCGGGAGTGCTGCTGCCGCCATACCTGCTGCGGATGCTGTTGGGACGAGGACGACGAAATCACCCCCTTTCCGGAGTTCCCCATCACCCGGTTCCCGGTCTATGTCTCCTACCCCAGCTTCTACGCCGGCGAGACCGCGCTGACCGGCGCCAACGAGGCCCTCTTTGCCTCCAACGGCAATAACGGCAATGGAAGCGGCCGTCGCTGCCGGGGCTGATCAAGGCCAAAACGCCGCCCCTCGGGGCGGCCTACATCACGCCTTTTTCTTCCATTTTCGCTCCGAATGAAGCTCATCGTTCAAACCAATACTATTCCCCAGTAGGATTAGTTTGGTGATGAATGATGTACTTTAGACGTTTGGCCGATATGCGCATCGACCACGATAAAACGCAGAAGGAAATCTCCGCGATGCTGCATATGCAGCCTTCCGTATACCGCCGATATGAAAAAGGAGACCGGGAAATCCCGGTCTGGGCACTGATGCAGCTGGCAGACTATTATGGGACAAGCACCGACTATCTGCTGGGTCGGACGGACAACCCCTCCAGGCCCCGTGCGTAAGCTGTGCTGGTTTGCCGTCCCCTGCTCCGCCGCCATTTTTCTCGCGGTCTGTCTCCTGCCGGAGGTCTGGCTTTTTCCGGCGGGCCTTTTTTGCGCTCTTTTCTCCCTGGCCTTCCTGGGGTTCCTCGGAACCCCCCGCCGACGGGCCGCTCTGGCCCTCCTGGGCGCGGCCTTCGGCCTGCTTTGGACCGGGGGCTTCCATCTGCTGTTCCGGGCCCCCGCCCATGCGCTGGCGGAGCAGGAAGCCTCCGCAGTGACTCTTACGGTAACCGACTATCCCACGACCGCCACCTACGGGGTTTCCGTGCTTGTCCGGGTCCCTCTCCCGAGTGCTCCAGACCCCGAAGCACTCCTCCATTTGGACGTCAGCACCGCCGACCTGCGGCCCGGAGATACGCTCTCGGCCGTGGTCCGCTGGTCCGCCAACGAGCTCAGGCAGGGCGGCTTCTCCGCCTATGCGCGGTCCCGGGGCATCTATCTGACCGGGTCCGCCGATTCCTTCACCCTGACCCTCCGCCCGGGACACATCCCCCTGCGTTTTCTTCCTCAGAAAGCGTCCCGAAGTTGGAAATCAGCCATTGCCGCCCGCTTCCCGGAGGATGTCTCCGGTTTTGTCACGGCTCTGGTCACCGGAGACAAGAGCCGCCTCCCGGACGGGCTGTACGCCGCCTTCCAGCGAGCGGGTCTGGCCCACGTGGTGGCGGTGTCGGGACTCCATGTGGGCTTTCTGGCCGGACTGCTCACCACCCTCCTGGGCAGACGAAAACGCCTCTCCGCCGCCGTGGGAATGGCCCTGGTCTTTTTCTTTGCCGCGGCGGCGGGAAACACCCCTTCCGTACTGCGGGCAGCCTTTCTGGAGGGCTTTCTCCTGCTGGCTCCCCTGCTGAATCGGGAGGAGGACAAGCCCACCGCCCTCTCCGCCGTGCTCCTGCTTCTTCTGCTCCAGTGCCCGGACGCCGCCGCCAATGTGGGCCTTCAGCTCTCTTTCGCGGCAGTGGCGGGCATCTATCTCGTCACCGGGCCGCTGTACGCCCGGTGGATGAAACTCCTCCCCCCAAAAAAGGGCGGGCTTTGGCCTCTCTTCCGGGCGGCGGGCGCGTTTGTGTTCGGCTCCCTGGCCACCACGCTGGGAGCGCTCCTCTTTACCACCCCGCTGACCGCCTGGTATTTCCGCTCGGTCTCTCTGGCAGGGCCGCTGACCAATCTGCTCACCCTCTGGGCGGTGTCTGAGACTTTTCTCGGCGGTCTGTTCACCGCGCTGGCAGGCTCGATCCTCCCCACTTTCTCCTCCCTGCTGGGGCAATTCTTTGCCTGGCCCGCCCGCTGGGTCCTGTGGGTGACCCAAGCCATCTCCCGGCGGCCCTTCGCGGCGCTCTCCCTCACCACGGTCTATCTGACGGGCTGGTTTGTCCTGTCCTACTCCATGCTCCTGCTGCTGCTCCGCTTCCGCCGCCGCATCCGCCCCGCCCTCCCCATCGGGGCGTCCATCGTTACCCTCTGCACCGCCCTGCTGATGAGCGCCTGGCCCGCTCTCAACGCCCGGCTCACCGTGACCGCTCTGGATGTGGGGCAGGGCAGTTCTACCCTCTTTTTCTCCCGGGGCCGGGCCGTGCTGGTGGACTGCGGCGGCAGCGGCGCCGATGACCCCGGCAATGTGGCTGCCGACGCCCTCCAGTCCCTGGGGCTGTCCCGCTTGGACGCGCTGGTCCTGACTCACTTCCACGCCGACCACGCCTGCGGGGTGCCCGAGCTGCTGGCCCGGGTGGAGGTATCCCTGCTCCTGGTCCCCGATGTGGAGCCGGAGGACCCTCTCCGGCAGGAGATCACCGCCTTGGCCGGGCAGTCAGGCTGTGAGGTGGAATTTCTTTCTGACGATTCCACGCTCACCTTTGGCGACGCCGCCATGACCCTCTACGCCCCCCTGGGTGACGGCGGGGACAACGAGGAATGCCTCTCCGCCCTGTGTACCGCCGGGGACTTCGACGTGCTGATCACGGGCGATCTGAACGACGTCATGGAGCGTCGGCTTGTCAAGTATAAACACCTGCCGGATATTGAGCTTCTGGTGGCAGGCCACCACGGGTCAAAGAACGCCGTCTCGGAGGAGCTGCTGCTGGCCACACGCCCGGAAGCGGCGGTTATCTCCTCCGGATACAACCCCTACGGCCACCCAGCCCCGGAGATGCTGGAGCGGCTGGGGGCCGCGGGGTGTGACATCTACCGCACCGACGGCATGGGAAGCATCACCTTTACATTCAAATGAAACGAGGTCTCTCATCATGAAACTGGTATCCTGGAACGTCAACGGCCTGCGGGCCTGCCTGAAAAAAGGGTTTCTGGAGCACTTTTCTGCGCTGGACGCCGATGTGTTTTGTCTGCAGGAGACCAAGATGCAGCCCGGCCAGGCCGATCTGGATCTGCCCGGGTATCAGGAGTTCTGGAACTCGGCGGAAAAGAAGGGCTACTCCGGCACCGCCGTCTTTACCCGCGTCCCTCCCCTGTCGGTCTCCTACGACATCGATGACCCGGACCACGTGGGAGAGGGACGCTCCATCACGGTGGAATTTGAGGACTTCTATCTGGTGACGGTGTATACCCCCAACGCCCAGGACGGTCTGAAGCGGCTGGATTACCGCATGGCGTGGGAGGACGCCTTTCGGGACTACCTGCTGACGCTGGATCAAAAGAAGCCGGTGGTGGTGTGCGGCGACCTCAATGTGGCCCACCAGGAGATCGACCTGAAAAATCCGAAATCCAACCGGGGCAATCCCGGCTTCTCCGACCAGGAGCGGGAGAAGTTCTCCCAACTGCTCGCCAGCGGCTTTACCGACACCTTCCGCTGGCTCCATCCGGACCTCACCGGAGCCTATTCCTGGTGGAGCTATCGTTTCCACGCCCGAGAAAACAACGCCGGGTGGCGCATCGACTATTTCCTCACCTCCGACCGGCTCCGCCCACGCATCGAGGACGCCTCCATCCATGCCGACATGGACGGCAGCGACCACTGCCCGGTCTCCCTGCTCCTTCTGTAACCACTTTTTCAGAAAAATGACAAAAGGATGACAAAACGCCTCCAGCCATTGTGCCCGGAGGCGTTTGGGACTACAATGAGGACAATCTTCCATTGGAGGCAATGCCATGAAAAAAATACTTCTCCCCCGGCTGACCGCGGCCGCCTGTTCTCTCACGCTCCTTTTGGTCCCCGCGGCCCGGGCGCTCACCCCGGAGCAGGCCGGCTCTCTCCTTCAGCAGTTTTATGTGGACAGCGTTCCGGAGGCGGTTTTGAACCAGCCCTCCATTTCAGATATGATCGAAGCCCTCGGCGATCCCTACACCCAGTATTTCACTCCCGAGGAATACCAGCGCTTTAACGCCAGCATGTCCGATGCCTCCCTGGTGGGTATCGGCGTAGTGTTCACCGTCACGGAGGAGGGCCTGCTCCTTGACCGGGTCCTGGACGCCTCTCCCGCTTTAGAGGCGGGGCTGCGGGGCGGGGACCTCATTCTCCAGGTGGACGGCCACTCGGTGCTGGGCCAGGACTCCAACACTGTCACCGGCTGGATCCAGGGCAAAGAGGGCACCCAGGTGAAGCTCGTTTACCGCCGGGACGGTCAGGAGGCCACCGCCGTCCTCACCCGCAAGATGATCGTCATCCCCGCCACCACCACCGAGCTGCTGGACGGACATATCGGCTACATCCGCTGCACCACCTTCGGCAACGAGACGGTGGGCCACTTCCGGGAGGGCATCACAGCCTACAAGGATCAGGCCACCGCCTGGATCGTAGATCTGCGGTCCAACACCGGCGGTGTCACCGAGGCCGCTACCGAGGCTGCCGGGCTGTTCACCGGAGTCGGCGAAATGGCCTACCTCCGGGATGGAGAGGGCGAATATGGCGCCTACTACCACAAGGAGGAGAGCCTCACTCTTTACCCGGTCATCGTCCTGGTGGACTCCTATACTGCCAGCGCCTCTGAAATTTTTGCCTCTGCCATCCGGGACCGGGGAGCAGGCATCGTGGTGGGCACCCGCACTTTCGGAAAGGGCGTGGCACAATCCGTGCTGGATGAGGACAGCATGCCCGATTTCTTTGCCGACGGAGACGCCATAAAGATCACCTCTCACCGGTTCTATTCCCCCGCCGGAAACACCACCGACCAAGTGGGCGTCATCCCCGATCTGCTGGTAGATCCGTCTTACACCGCCGACATTGCCTATCTGCTGGCTGGGGCCGATCCCAAGGGAAACAACCAAAACACCCTGCGTCTCGATCTGGACTGGCAGTGGTACATAGACCTATCCACCGCCGCCGGCACCGACTACCGGGATGCCTTTCAGGCCCTTTTGAACGCCGTACCAGACAACAAAGACCTTTGGCTGTCCAACGGCAGCGGCGGCTGGACCCGTTCTTCGGCCTCTGCGGTAGCCCAGCGCGTCGGCCTGACCTACCAGGCCCCGGTCTTTCCCGACCAGGAGGACTCCGACTACCTCACCCCCCTGAGCGTTCTCAAGACCTACGGACTCATCAGCGGCAAGGACGACGGAGACTTTCATCCCTCGGACACCCTCACCCGGGCCGAGTTGTGCCAGCTGCTGGCCTCTGCCCTCAACTGCCGGGTGCCCGAAAACAAAAGTCCCTATACTGATGTCTCCCCCGAGGCCTGGTACTCCCCTGCCGTCACCGCCCTGTCCAATCTGGGGCTGGTCACCGGCACCGGGGACGGCTCCTTCCGCCCCGAGGACACCATTGACCACCAACAGTTTATCACCATCATGGGCCGTCTGGCCCAGCGGCTGAATATGCATCTCTACAACACCGCTCAGGAGGCTCCCGACGGCTCCTACAATGTGGTGGGCCTGATGCACTACGCCGACTGGTCCAAGGCCTCCGCCTGGCTGATGTCTTACAGCCAGAAGGGCTATCTCGGAAACACCATCACCCTGCTCTGGGCTGACGCCGGAGAGATTGCTCCCACTGCCGCCACCACCCGGGACGAGGCGGCCTACACCCTCTACCGGCTGTTGTCCTATGTGGATATTCTCCCGGCATAACTACAGAAAAAACTGCCCGCCGATCGAATTCGACCGGCGGGCAGTTTTTTTGCCTAGAACAGATCCTTTCCCTTCAGGATCACCGCGATCACAGCCACAATGACGGCGGTGAGCGCCAGAGGGAACCACCAGAACCGGTCCATCGGCAGACCGGCCACATTCATTCCGTAAAATCCAAACACGATGTTGGGGATCGTGAGCAGAATAGTGATGGAGGTCAGCACCTTCATAATGACGTTCAGGTTGTTGGAGATCACGCTGGCAAAGGCGTCCATCATACCTGAGATGATGGAGGAGTAGATTCCTGTCATCTCGATGGCCTGCCGCACTTCGATGAGCACATCCTCCAGCAGCTCCTGATCCTCCTCGTAAAGCGGCAGGATGCGGCCCCGGAGGATCTTCTCCAGCGTCACTTCATCGGCCTTCAGGGACGTGTTGAAGTAGACCAGAGACTTCTCCAGATCCAGGAGCTGGATCAGTTCCTTGTTCCTCTGCGACTTATAGAGCTGGCGCTCCATGTGATTGTACAGCTTGTCGATCTGCCGCAGATAGTAGAGATACCGTTTGGCCACCTGGAGAAGGATATAGAAGATGAACCGGGTCTTTTTCTGGGTCTGGGCCGCCTTGATAAGCCCATTTTCAAAATCCTGGAGAATGGAGCTCTCCCGGGTGCAGACGGTGACGATATGGTTTTCCGTCACCAGGATGCCCAGGGGAAGCGTGGAATAGAGCACCGGATCGCTCCCCTCGGCAGAGGGGAGGTCGATGATGATCAGGGTCTGTCCGTCATCGGAGTCCACCCGGGAAGTCTCCTCCTCGTCCAGCGCCGCCCGCAGAAAGGTCTGGTCCACCTCCAGCGCCTGGGAGACCCGCGCCAGCTCCGCCTCTGTCGGGCTGATGAGGTTGATCCAGCATCCCTCCTGGATCTCCTTCACTGCGGTCATTTTTCCGTCTATGGTTTTGCGGATGGAGAGCATGGCCCCCGCCCCCTCTTCTCTTTTCCGCCCGGTTGGGGCTGTTTTGACATCTGTGTTCATTATAGTTTACCCAGCGAAGAATTGCAAGGTTCCTTGCAGGTGGCTTTTTTGTAAAGTCTTTGTAACTGCCGTTGTTTTTTTCGCAGAAGAGGCATAAAATAATGGAACACTATCCTTTGAGGGAGGGCCTTTCGATCATGGCCACTTGTGGAATTGCGGACGTGGGCTCCAACACCATGCGTCTGTCTATTTTTCAGTATGATGAAGCCGGTTTTCGGCTTCTGCTCAACAAAAAAGAAATGGCCGGTCTGGCCGGCTATGTAAAAGAGGGAGTGCTCTCCCCGGAGGGCATCCGGGTCGCCTGCCGGGTCCTTCTGAGCTTTCGGATCCTGCTGGAGAATCTGGGGATCTCTGAATTTCACGCCTTCGCCACCGCCTCTCTGCGAAACATCTCAAACACCGAGGAAGCCGTGGACGTCATACGGTCGGAGACCGGCGTGGCACTGGAAGTCATCTCCGGTGCCGAGGAGGCCGTGCTCTCCTTCCGGGGCGCTCTCAGTGCCTCCCGGCAGCCGGAACACACCGGGCTGCTGGCCGACATCGGCGGCGGCTCCACTGAGCTGGTTGCTTATGAAAACGGCGCCATCCGGTCCGGGCGCAGCCTGCCCATGGGCTCCCTCTCTCTGTACACTCAGTTTGTCTCCGGGCTTTTCCCCACTCCGGAGGAGGCCAAGCGCATCCGACAGCAAGTCCGGCAGGAACTGAGCCGGGCAGGCTGTGACGACTGTACTTCCTTCCCTCATCTCCTGGGTGTGGGCGGAACCATCCGGGCTGTGGGCAAGCTCTGCGATGATCTCAACGGCGGGGCCCCCGGACGCCTTCTCTCCGCCGAGGAGATCCGGGAGCTCTACCACCTGTTGAAAAAAGGCGACAAATCCACTCTGCGCCAGATCCTCCGCTCCGCCCCCGACCGGGTCCACACCTTCCTCCCCGGCCTGATCATCCTCAACACCGTCATCAAGATCCACGGAGTGGAGACCGTCTCAGTCAGCGCTCAGGGTGTCCGGGAGGGCTATCTGCTGTGCCGCGTCATGGGAAAGGGGGGCCGCGATGTCCAGGCGGGATGAGGTAGACACTCGTTACACCCAGGAGCGGGAGCTCTCCTGGCTCAAATTCAATGAGCGGGTGATGGAAGAAGCCTGGGACGAGACAGTCCCCCTCTTCGAGCGGCTTAAGTTTGCCGCCATCTTCACCAGCAATCTGGATGAGTTCTTCATGATCCGGGTGGGGAGCATCGGGGACATGGCCCTCATCAAGGAGCCCCATGTGGACAACAAGAGCGGGCTCACCCCCGCCCAGCAGCTCGCCGCCGTCTTTCAGGCCGTACCGCCTCTCTACCGCCGCCGGGACAAACTGTTTCTTGCCCTGGAGAAGCGGCTGCGGGCCTGCAACGTCTGCAATCTGGAGTGGAGTGAGCTGGATGGCCGGGAGCGCCGTCAGGTGGAGCGCTTTTTCCGGAACAGTGTCTCCCCCATTCTCTCCCCCCTGGTAGTGGACGCCCACCACCCATTTCCCCACCTGCCCACCAAACAGCTCAATGTAGCTCTGTCCCTCAAACGGGACGGAAAAGAGTATTTGGGCCTGGTGCCCATTCCCCGGTCTCTGCCCCCTTTTCTGCAGTTGGAAGAACGGGGCCTGCGCTACGTACTGACCGAACAGGTGGTGCTCACCTTCGCCCACGAGCTCTTCGACAGCTACTCCGTGGGGGCCCGGGCGGTGGTCTCCGTCACCCGGAATGCCGATATTTCTCCAGAGGACGAGGACAGTGAGGCAGAGGACGATTTTCGCCAGCACATGAAGCGGGTATTGAAGAAACGGGCCCGGCTGGCGCCAGTGCGGCTGGAATATCAGGGGGAACTGGCACCGGGAACCCTGCTCTGCCTCCGCCAGCGCCTGGGGCTGGACGAAGAGCGCGTCTTTCACTCCAAGGCCCCCCTCTCTCTGGACTATGTCTACGCCCTGGAGCCAAAGCTCCCGCCTGAGAGTCGGGCCGCGCTCACCTACCCTCCCTTCACCCCCGGATGGCCCGCGGGTCTCTCCCAAACGGAACCCATGATCCCACAGATCCTCCGGCGGGACGCTCTTCTCTTTTACCCCTACCACTCCATGGAGCCTTTTCTTCGTCTGGTGCGGGAGGCGGCCTCCGACCCGGACGTCCTCTCCATCAAAATTACCATCTACCGGCTGGCCTCCAAGGCAAAGCTGGTGGAGTATCTGGCGGCGGCGGCGGAGAACGGCAAAGACGTCACTGTGCTCATGGAGCTGCGGGCCCGCTTCGATGAGCAGAACAACATCCAGTGGGCAGAGCGTCTGGAGGAGGCCGGATGCACCCTCATCTACGGCATCGAGGGCTACAAGGTCCATTCCAAGATCTGTCTCATCACCCGCCGGGACCGGGGCCGGGTGCAGTGCATCACCCAGATCGGCACCGGCAACTACAATGAAAAGACCGCGAAGCTCTACACCGATTTCTGCCTCATGACAGCCAGCCCCGCCATCGGCTCCGACGCCGCTGCTTTCTTTCAGGACCTGTCCACCGGCAATCTGGAAGGAGAATACCGCCTGCTGCTCGCCGCCCCCCACAGCCTGCGCCCCACCCTGCTCAGCCTCATGGACGGGGAAATTGCCAAGGGCAGCAAGGGCTTTCTCTTTCTCAAAATGAACTCCATCACCGACCGGGTTCTGATCGATAAGCTGGCCCAGGCCAGCCAGGCCGGGGTCAGGGTCCTGATGAACGTGCGGGGCATCTGCTGTCTGCGCCCCGGCGTCCCCGGGCTCACCGATCATATCCGGGTTTTTTCCATCGTGGGACGCTTTCTGGAACACCCACGGGTTTTTGTCTTTGGAACGGGTGAGGACGCACGGATGTACATCGGCTCAGCCGACTTCATGACCCGCAATACCCAGCGCCGGGTGGAGATCGCCTGCCCGATCCTAGATCCTGGCGTTCGTCGGGAGCTGGCTCACGACATTGAAGTGCTGTGCAGAGACAATACGAAGGCCCGGCTCATCGGATCGGATGGAAGCTTGTCGCCTATTCCCCGGCCCGAGGGCGAAGCTCCTGTGGATGCCCAAGCAGTATTTTTACAGGAGGCTTTGCAGGAGCAAGCCGAGACCTCCACCGTCCTGCCGCCGGCAACCTCGGAGTCCGACGGATTCTTTACTTGGCTAAAAAAACGCCTGGGCAGAGGCTAACCCTCTGCCCAGGCGTTTTTTCCATGCAGCGTCACTTTTCCTTTTCTGATCCTCCCAAAGAATCGAACAGTCAACAAAGTAGAAGCCGACATCCCTACCTCACTGAAAGGCGCAAAAGTCAACATATTTTTGCAAAAAAGATAAAAAAGTTTCAGACACAGGCCGCGAAGGCGGTGGAGAAGACCGCGTCAGCAGATCGGAAGCCCAGGATTTCGCGGGGGTAGGCGTTCAGCCAGTCTTCGACCTTCTGGATTTCCTGGACACTGACTTTGCTGAAGTCGGTCCCCTTTGGGAACCAGCGGCGGATCAGGCCGTTCGTGTTTTCGTTGGTCCCACGTTCCCAGGAAGAATAGGGGTGGCAGTAGTAGACCTTCGTCCGCGGCCCCTTCCGGCGACAGCTTCGTTCCATGCCGTCGACGTCAGCAAACTCGGAACCATTGTCGACGGTTATCGACTTGAAGGTGGCACGGAAGGCCGGCGATCCCATCTTCCGTTCCAGGCGGTCCAGGGCGCGAACCACGCTGGCGGCGGTGTGGTCCTGGACCTTGATGATCAGTTCCTTTCTGGACAGCCGTTCAGACAGGACCAGAAGGGCCGGCTTCGTCTTCTTCTTTCCAAGGACGGAGTCCATTTCCCAATGACCGACAGTCGTCCTGGCGTTCACTTCCTCCGGCCGGTGTTCAATGCTGGTTCCGGCGGACGCCCTGGCGCCCTTCTTGTGGGTACGGGTGTAGCCGCGCTTCTTCTTGCCGTGGCGGGGAAGGTCGCGCATTTCAAGCGACAGGAAGACGCCCTTCCGGATATAGGAATACAAGGTCGACTTACAGATCGACGTTTTGAACTTCAGGCCCTGGACCTGGATTTCACCCAGGACCGCCGCCGGTGAATATCCGTCGCCGGCGATCCGCTGTTCAATATAGGCCGCCAGTTCGTGATCGTTGCCGATCTTCAACTGGGGGCCTTTATTCGTGCCGTTGTACTTCTTGACCGCTTCGGCGACGTCACAGCTATACCGGATTTCCTCCGTCAGGTCGGAATTAGTGTGGACATACTGGCCCCGCTTCAGTTCATAATAGACCGTCCGAAGGCTGACACCCAGGGCGTCGGCGATGGCCTGTTTCGTCATGCCCTGGCGCATATACTTTTCAATGTTCAGGCGGTCCGTCCTGGTCAACTGCTTGAATCTGCGACGCTTCATGGTGTTTTCCTCCGTTCGGTAGAATAAAAGGCCCCGTCCTTT
>NZ_JBNPLQ010000026.1:0-42451 GCF_050313575.1 Candidatus Pseudoscillospira sp. SGI.172
GTTTTACGCCATGAGATACCCATCCTTGCTGTTCATAAATTTGCTGAAAGAGCAATAAGTGGACAAAGAAATGCCGCTGAAATAAAAACTTGTCGGCAAGCTTTCGATGGCCAAGCTGTTTTCTATGGAACATATGCGGTTTGGGGTAAGGATATCATTCATCTTAAAAATTTGACGGAAAGGATGTTCCCATTCGCAGCATCGTGCAGGCTGCGGTCAGACACGCGCTCACGTATGTATCTCCGCTTTGGGAGAAAAGAACCGGTATCCCCAGGCGGCAATCCTGCCTGGGGATACCGGTTCTTGGCCGGTTGAAAGGGGGCGTTTTTTGGGGGGCACACGTTTTGGCTTCTCCCCTCCTTACCGCTTTGTTCCGAAGATGCCGCAGGCGGTATAAAATGTGAGGGCCCCCTTTCCCTAGTTTCCCAATTTGATAAACATAGAAAATCGATTCTGTGTACGCCCCGCCGGGGAATGTGCAGCCGCTCAATGTGTTCGATCAGCCCGTGGGTGCGCCTGTCCAACGGATCCGTCAAGGGCCCGGGCTTTTTCCGGAGAGGAAATTAGGTGAGATTGCCATTCACAAAGTGGAAAGTTTCCGTTATAATATGGTATATTTCAAACAAAAAGGAATGGAGGAGCTCCCATTGAACAGCAAAGTAACCATCCGACATCCCGAGCTGGTGGCCATTGACGGCGCCGACGGAAAGATCTATTTCGGCGGAAGGACGCAATGGCTGCCGGAAGAAATGCGGCAGCTTCGTGGCGGTGCGGTGGCGGCGGCGGAGATGATCTCCTACCTGGCTGCCACCCGGGACGACCTGGGAGATCTGTATCCGCCCCGTACCCGGCGGACGCAGGCGGAATTTGAAACACTGATGGAGCGGGTCTGGGAGGCCATCGCCCCCGGTGACGGCGCGCCCTTGACCCTCAGCGGCTTTGTGGACGGACTGAATGCATTCGCCAAGAGGGCGGGGCACCAGCTGGTTTTTAACGAACTGGACATCCGCGGTCACCGCCCCTCTGCCGATCGCTGTCAGGGCTTTATTGACGATGCCATGGTCCGGGATACGCCGGTGGCTTTTCTCAACCGTATCCACGGAGAGGACGGGGAGATCCTGCGCAACTGGTCTCTTATCGTCGGACAGGTGGGCAACCGGGTCATCTTGGCGGATGACGGGGTGCAGCGCCCCATCGACTTCCGCCTCTGGCACGACACCACCTCTCTGGGCGGCGGGCTGGTTTTTGCCATGCGCAACCCGCTGTAAAGACGGAGTGTTTTCCCGGGGCCCCGATGTCCGGCCGCCCCGAAGGAAAGGATGGAGGGCGCGATGAAGTATCTCGTTTTTTGGTGTCTGGCGCTGAGCCTGGCCGATTTTATCCTCATGGGTGTGGACAAGCGCCGGGCCAGACGGGGTGTTTGGCGGGTGCCGGAAAAGTGTTTTTTTGTGCTGGCGATCCTGGGCGGAGCTCCGGGGGCCGTCTTGGGAATGTGGACATTTCGGCACAAGACCCGACACTGGTACTTTCGGTATGGGCTGCCTGCGATCCTGGTCCTTCAGGCTGCGGCTGTCTGGCTGATCTTCCGGGGCGGAAAATAATCCTAAAAAGAGACTGCAAACTAAATTTTCGACCATCTGCACACTGGGAAAAGGGTATCCTTTTTCCGGTGTGTTTTATTTTATCTCCTGTTGAGAGAGAAGACAAACTGACGCACGATTTGACATGAATAAGTTGTCAGTATATAATGGCGTTATATTATTTACAAAAACAGGAGAACAGACCATGAGATCAACTACCATATCCCCCTACTATCTGCAGGTGGCACAGGATATTGCCGCGCGGGTGGTAAAGGGGGAATTTCAGGCCGGACAGCGGATCTACGGCCGGTCCATGATGGCGTCGGAATACAACACCTCCCCGGAGACCATCCGCCGCGCATTCCGGCTGCTGTCGGATATGAAGGTGCTGGAAGTCAAGCCGCAGAGCGGAACCGTGGTCCTTTCCGAGGACAATGCCCGGCGGTACATCAAAAATTTTGAAGCTGGTGAGACGATCCGCTCCCTTCGGGCGGACCTTCGGAAGCTGACCCAGCAATATACCCAGCTCAATGCAAAGTTCACCAGTACCATGGAGGCGTTTTTTCAGAGCCAGAGTGCGTTCTCCGAGTCGGAATTTGCGCTGCCCAGCTATGAGGTCCCGGTCTCCTCTAATTCCTCTCTCATCGGAAAAAGCATCGGAGAACTTAAATTCTGGCAGTCTACCGGGGGGACCATTGCCGCGATCCGGCGGGGTCGAAATCTGATCCTTTCTCCGGGACCCTATGCGGAGCTGTATGCCGGAGATGTGATCGTACTTGTGGGGACGCCTGCGGCAGCGGAGGCGGCGAGCAGGCTGGTTGAAGAACAAAAGGAGGAAATGCATGATCCAATTTGAGCATGTCAGCAAATCATATGGAAAGACACCCATTCTGAAGGATTTGAACTTTGTCATCCCGGATGGAAAGTTCGTCATCCTCATCGGGCCGTCCGGCTGCGGCAAGACCACTACCCTGAAGACCATCAATCGGCTGATCGCCCCCGATTCCGGCACCATTTCCATTGACGGCCGGGACATCGGGGCTGTGGACAAGGTGGATCTGCGCCGCCACATCGGCTATGTGATCCAGCAGATCGGCCTGTTTCCCAACATGACGGTGGCGCAGAACATCTGTGTTGTGCCCCGGCTGCTGAAGTATGACAAGGCGCGCTGCGATGAAATCGTTCAGACGATGCTGAAAATGGTGGGAATGGAAGCCTACGCCGACAAATATCCCTCTGAGATGTCCGGCGGACAGCAGCAGCGCATCGGAGTTCTGCGCGCCCTGGCGGCCTCTCCTCCCATCGTGCTGATGGATGAGCCCTTTGGCGCCCTGGATCCAATGACCCGGGATGCCCTCCAGGACGAGATCAAACGCATCCAGCAGAAGCTGAACAAGACGGTGGTCTTTGTCACCCATGATATGAATGAGGCTCTGAAGCTGGCCGATCTGATCATTTTCATGGACGCAGGCGAGATCGTACAGATCGCCTCCCCGGAGGAGATGCTGGAGCATCCGGCCAACGATCTGGTGCGCAGCTTTCTGGGCAAGCATGTCTCGGAGTCTCAGGTCGCCACCAAGGTGGAGGACTTTATGCGCACCAATATCTACTCCGTGAAACGGACCCGGGGCATCCGGGAGTGCGCCGAGATCATGGCCCGCAACAGCGTGGACACGCTGCTGGTCACCGACGAGGAGGAGCGGTATGTGGGCACGGTCTCCATTGCCGATCTGCGCCACTGGGGCAAAGAACTGAAAAGCGTGGAGCCGCTGGTCCGCCAGACCGCCCGGGTGGCCCGGTGCGGAGACGAGGCGAGGGAGAGCTTTGACCACCTTCTGGAGTCCGGTGAGAACTATGTGGTGATCCTCAACCAGGACGACACCATTGCCGGCCTCGTCACCAAGACCAGCGTGGCCCGCTCCGTGGCGCAGTCGCTGTGGGGGGACGGAGAATGAGTACCATCATTGAAACCTATGGCGCGCTGCTGCTGAGGGCCATTGGTGTCCATACCCTCTATGTGCTGATCTCTGTGCTCTGCGGTTCCCTGGTCGGCCTGGCGGCGGGGATCCTGCTCTCCCGCATCCCCCGGCTTTCCTTTCTCATCCTGCCTGTGGTTTCCGTCTTTCAGACCATTCCGGGGCTGGTATTCATCGGCATTTTGGCGCTGCTCATCGGCATGACGCCGGCCGCGGTCATCATTGCCCTGAGTGTATATGCGATCTTTCCGGTGATGAAGAACACCTACACCGGAATTTTAGGGGTGGAATCCCGGTATGTGGAAGCGGCCAGAGGCTGTGGGATGACAGGGCTTCAGATCCTGTTCCGGGTGGAGCTGCCCCTGTCCATGCCCACCATCGTTGCCGGGCTGCGGATGTCGGCCATTTACACCGTGAGCTGGGCCGTTCTGGCGGCCATGATCGGGCAGGGCGGCCTGGGCAACTTCATCTACCAGGGTACCTCCTCCAACAACAACACGCTCATCCTGCTGGGGGCGATCCCTGCGGCTGTCCTGGCCATTGTCATCGGCGCGCTGATCGATCTCCTGCAGAAAAAAGTGACTCCCAGGGGGCTTGACAAGGGGGTGGGCAGATGAGCTGGGCATTTTTGTGGGAACATCTGTTCCTCGTTCTCGCCTCCGGCATTTTGTCCGTTCTCATCGGCCTGCCCCTGGGGACCGCCGCATATCTGTTTCCCAAGGCCCGGGGCGTGATCCTCAGGGCTGTGGATATTTTGCAGACCATCCCCTCCCTGGCCCTGCTGGGCATCATCATGGTCTTCGCCGGACCGGGAAAGGCCACGGTGGTCATCGGGATCACCCTCTATTCTCTGCTGCCTGTGGTCCGAAACACCTGCCTGGGCCTTCAGCAGGTGGACCCCGGAGTCAAGGAGGCTGCCCGCGGGATGGGGATGGGACGGATGCACCGGCTGCTCCGGGTAGAATTTCCCCTGGCCTTCCCCACTGTGTTTACCGGGATCCGAATTGCGGTGGTAAACGCCATCGGCACCGCTGCCTTTGCCGCTTTTGTGGGCGGCGGCGGGATCGGCGTGATCCTGAACCGGGGCATCCGCATCCAGAACATGGGACTTATCCTGGCGGGCACCGCTGCCCTCATGGCCATTGCCCTGGCGCTGGACCTCCTTATGGGCTTCTTTGAGCGGGGGGCGCGCACCACCCACAGCGGAGCCAAGGCCGTTCTGCTCCCCGCCGCCGCCATTCTGGCCGCGTTTGCGCTGGTGCTTCCCTATGGGATCGAGCAGAAGGCGGGCGGACGGGAGCTGATCCTCTACGATGGGGATTACAGCGAGACCCAGCTGGTCCACCACATGGTCAAGCAGCTGGTGGAGGGAAAGACCGACCTTCAGGTGACCATCCAGGGGCAGATGTCCCAGGTGAACAACTTCAAGGCCCTCACGGGAGACAGCAGTCCCTGCGATCTGATGATCAGCTATGACGGCACGCTTCTGACTACATTTCTCCACCAGGACCCCGATGATGTGCCGGACGGCGTCAGGCTCTATGACTACGCCAATGAAGCGGCGCGGGAAGAGTACGGGGTGTATCTGCTGGATAAGCTGGGCTTTGACAATACCTATGCCATTGCCGTTCCCGAGGAGATCGCCCAACGCTATGGGCTGGAGACGGTCAGTGATCTCATCCCCGTGGCCGGCCAGCTGGTCTTTGGCGCGGAGCACGAGTTCTTTACCCAGGAGGGCAGCATGAAGTACGGGCCGTTTACCCGGTCCTACGGGCTCAATTTCCGGGACCATGTGTCGGTGGATGTGAGTCTGAAGTATGCCGCCATTGAGAGCGGGCAGTTCGATGTCACCGAGGTCTACGCCACCGACGGACTCAACCGCAAGGCGGGGCTGAAGGTGCTGGAGGACGACCGGAACTTCTTCCCCGACTACAACGGCGCCCTGCTTGTCCGGGAAGGGATCTTTGAAAGGTTTGCCGACACTGCCCCCCAGCTGGAGGCGGTCCTGGCCTCCCTGGCCGGGGAGATCTCCAATGAGGATATGGTGGAGATGACCTACCGGGTGGATGTGCTGGAAGAACCGGTGGACCAGGTGGCCCGGTCTTTTTTGACCGAGCGTGGGCTGCTGTAAGCCAAGCGCCGCCCTGTTTTGCGAAGATGCAGGGGCGATGCCTGATTCAGGACAGAAAAAGAGGGGGACAGCGCCGAAAACGGCGCTGTCCCCCTCTTGAATTTAGGGTTTTTCGTCAATCCTTCCGGGGCAGCCGATGTTTGGTGCCGTCCGGTTCCAGGATGTAGGTGCTGTCCAGGTTGGCCCGGAGGCTGGCTTTCACCGCGTCCACATAGGCCCGGCGCAGGGCGGCCTGTTCGGCCTGCTCGGCCTCGGTCAGGCCCTCGGCGGTGCGGGACTTCCGGGCCAGGGCGTTGATGCGCGCCACTTGTTCATCCGTAATCATAGATATGCTCTCCTGTCAGAGCGGAGGGACCGGCCCGCCGCTCAAGTTTCCTTTTCCCGCTCAAAGATCAGATCCACCCGGTCGATCTGGCCGGTGGCCCGCTGAACGGTGGGGATCCAGCCCGTGTAGCGCCAGCCCTCTGCGGCCCGTTGGGCGATGAGCTCCCGGTGGCCGCTGGTGTCGATGCGCAGGCCGCCGAACAGACTGTACCCCGTTCCATAGTCTGTCTCCAGAGAGACGAAATCATACTCGTACATGCCCCTCGCTCCTCACAGATACCGTTCCAGCACCAGCATGGTGCGGCCCTTTTTGGACAGCCCTCCCAGCTCCCTGAGCACGCATTTGCCCAGGCCCCGGCAGGTGATGACGTCCCCCTGGGCCACGGCCCGGTCGGGCTTGACGCAGGGGCGGTGGTTGAGTTCCACCTTTCCGGCGGAGATGAGGTCGGCGGCCTTGCCCCGGGCGATGGAGAAGCCCGAGGAGAGCACCGCGTCCAGCCGGGGGGTGCTCACCGTGTCCCGGACGGTCTTTCCCGTGACCTGGGGCGGCTCGATGCCCTCCAGGCTGATCTCCTCCGTCTTCAGCCTGACCCGGCCCGCGCTGTCCAGATTCTGCAGCAGGTAGGGGGCAAGCTCCCGCATCACCAGCAGGTCGCAGGAGTCGGGGCGGACCAGGATGTCCCCCACCTTCTCCCGTTCCAGCCCCTGGCCCAGGACGGCCCCCAGCAGATCCCGGTGGGTCAGGCTCTCCCCCGCCCGCCAGCGGCAGCGCAGAGCGGTAAAGGGCGGTTCCCAGCCGTCCTCCTCCTGCCAGTCGGGGAGAAAGGCGCACACCTTCCGCTCGGCGTCCGGAAAACCGCCGGAAAAGAGATGCCGGGGGCGGCCGGCGGCGCTCAGCAGCCGCTCCACCGCCTCCTGCTCCGCCCCCGAGAGGAAGGCGGTGCAGGCGGGGACGCCCCGCTGGGCCTGCTCCAGACGATCCAGGGCCCGGGCCAGCAGGGTGCGCTCCCCGGCGGTCTGAGCCGCCCGGTTCAAAAGCTCGGTCTTATTCACCGCACTCGGTGGCCACCACATGGGCGCAGCGGTCGCACAGCTCGGCATGGTGGCCCTCGGTCCCGATGTGGACGTCGTGGTTCCAGCAGCGGGGGCACTTGTCCCCGGCGGCGGGGTTCACCTGGACGGAGAGGCCCTCGAACTCCCTGCCCTCATAGCCCCGGGCCTCTCCCTGCACGACGGAGACGGCGGAGACGATGCACAGAGAGGCCAGCTCGGCGCTGTCCAGATGCATGGCCTGGAAGGTCTCCCACGCCTCGGGGGTGAAGGTGAGGACCAGATCGGCGTCCTGATTTTTCTTGATGCCCTGCTCGGCGCGGGCCAGCTCCAGCGCCTTGTTCACATCGTCCCGGAGGGCCATGAGCTTCTCCCACTTGTCCGCCTGGGCCTCGGAGAGGGCGTGGTCGGACTCCCACTGGGGCATATCGTTGAGCATCACGCTCTCGGCGTTGTCCGACGCGGCATGGGGCATGGCGGCCCAGATCTCGTCGGAGGTGAAGGCCAGGATGGGGGCCACCAGCCGGGTCAGGCCGTCCAGAATGGTGTAGAGGGCGGTCTGGGCGGAGGCCCGGGCGCCGGCGGCGCCGCAGTAGAGCCGGTCCTTGATGATGTCCAGATAGAAGTTGGACATCTCCACCACGCAGAAGTTGTAGATGGCCCGGTAGGCGGTGTGGAACTCGTAGCGCTCGTAGGCGTCCCGGACGGTGCGGGTCAGCTCATTGAGCTGGGCCACCGCCCAGCGGTCCAGCTCAAGCAGGTCGCCGAAGGCCACGGGGCGGTCGGGGTCGAAGCCGTCCAGGTTGCCCAGCATATAGCGGGCGGTGTTGCGGATCTTCAGATAGGCCTGGGAGAGCTGCTTCATGATCTCCCCGGAGATGCGGGCGTCCTGGGTGTAGTCGGTGGAGGAGGCCCACAGCCGGAGGATGTCCGCGCCGTAGTCCTTGATGACCTCCTCGGGGGCCACGGTGTTGCCCAGGGACTTGTGCATGGCCCGGCCCTCGCCGTCCACGGTCCAGCCGTGGGTGACGATCTGCTTGTAGGGGGCGATGCCGTTCATGGCGATGGAGGTGAGCATGGAGGACTGGAACCAGCCCCGGTACTGGTCGCCGCCCTCCAGATAGAGGTCGGCAGGGTAGCGGAGGTTGGACCGCTGGGCCACCACGGCGGTGTGGGTGGAGCCGGAGTCGAACCACACGTCCATGATGTCGCTCTCCTTGGTGAAGTGGGTGTGGCCGCACACGGGGCAGGTAAAGCCCTCGGGCACCAGCTCGTCGGCTTCCTTCTCAAACCAGATGTTGGAGCTGTGCTCGGCAAAGAGGCTGGCCACGCGGTCGATGCTCTCGGGAGTGACCAGATCCTTGCCGCAGTGGGCGCAGTAGAAGATGGGGATGGGCACGCCCCACACCCGCTGGCGGCTGATGCACCAGTCGTTGCGCTCGGCGATCATGGAGACCATGCGCTCCTTGCCCCACTCGGGCTTCCAGGTGATGGCGTCGCAGGCCTTGATGGCCATGTCCTTGATGGCGTCCACCGAGCAGAACCACTGCTCGGTGGCCCGGAAGATGATGGGGTGCTTGCAGCGCCAGCAGTGGGGATAGGAGTGGGTGATCTTCTCGCTGGCCAGCAGCGCGCCGCACGCCCCCAGATCGTCCACCACCATGTCGTTGCCCTTGGCGTAGAACTGGCCGTTGTAGCGCTCGTCGGTCATCACGCCCTTGGCGTTCACCGGCACCGGCACGCCGATGTGGGTGCCCTTGTTCTTGTCGTACCACTGGCAGATGCTGAAGTCGTCCGCGCCGAAGCCGGGGGCGGTGTGGACGCAGCCGGTGCCGGCCTCCAGGGTGACGTGGTCGCCGCACAGGACGATGCTCTCCCGGTCGAAGAGGGGATGGCGGGCGGTCATCAGTTCCAGCGCTTCGCCCTTGACCGTGCCCAGCACCTCGCAGGCGGCGAAGTCCAGCCCGGCGGCCTTGCAGACGGTCTCGGCCAGGTCCTTGGCCACCACGTAGGTCTCGCCGTTGGGCTGCCGGAGCAGCACATACTCAAAGGAGGCGTTGACGCAGATGGCCATGTTGCCGGGGATGGTCCAGGGGGTGGTGGTCCAGATGACAAAATAGGTCTTGGACAGATCGCACAGCCCGGCCAGCTTGCCGTGGTCGTTGGAGACGGGGAACTTCACGTAAATGGTGGTGCAGGGGTCGTCGGCGTACTCGATCTCGGCCTCAGCCAGGGCGGTCTGGTCGTTGGGGCACCAGTAGACCGGCTTCATGCCCTTGTAGATATAGCCCTGCTCGGCCATCTTGCCGAACACCCGGATCTGAGCGGCCTCAAAGTCGGGGGTGAGGGTCAGATAGGGATGCTCCCACTCCCCCAGCACGCCCAGGCGCTTGAACTGCTCCCGCTGCCGGTCCACGAAGGACAGGGCGTACTCCCGGCACTTGTCCCGGAACTCGGCGGTGGTGAGCTCGTCCCGCTTGACCTTCTTGTCCTTGAGGATGGCAGACTCGATGGGCAGGCCGTGGGTGTCCCAGCCGGGGACGTAAGGGGCCTGGAAGCCCATCATGTTTTTGGAGCGCACGATCATGTCCTTGAGGATCTTGTTCATGGCGTGGCCGATGTGGATGTTGCCGTTGGCGTAGGGAGGGCCGTCGTGGAGGATGAACTGGGGCTTGCCCTCGTTGCGGGTCATCATTTTGTGATAGAGGTCCTTGTCGTAGAAGGCCTGGAGCATCTCCGGCTCCCGCTTGGGCAGGCCCGCCCGCATGGGAAAGTCGGTCTTGGGCAGATGAACGGTCTGGTTGTAGTCCATGAATCTTTTCTCCTTTATGTCAATCAAATTAATACTTGGCAATGACCATGCGGCAATCCTTGCAGAGATCGGCCTCCACACCCTTCCCGCCGAGAGAAAGGGGGCTGATGGTGACGTGATCTGTCAAAAAGGGGACAGACTCCGCCGGGAGCCAGCGGATCCAGTAGCCGCCCGCGGTGAGGCGGCCTTCTTCCATTTCTTTTCCGCATTTGGGGCACTTCATACCAGTTCCTCCCACAAAAAAACGCCCTTGTCTCCGAAGAGACAAAGGCGAAAACCTCTGCGGTACCACTCTTGTTGCCCCGGGCAGACCGGGACCCCTCGTCGGCGGGTAACGGCGCCAGCCGTCGGGACCTACTGTGGGTTCAGCCCCGTCGCTCCGAGGTGATGTGTTCGCCCCTCCTCCCCTCCGCCTTGCACCCAACGGCGGCTCTCTGGGCGGGATCGGGGGGTACTTATCCTCATCACAGCGTTTTACTCTAGGCATTTTATCCGTTTTTTGCAGAGATGTCAAGGAAAAAGGGCAAAACAGAAAGAGCCGGACGCCTGCTCCTGACGTCCGGCTCTCCCTGTAAGGAAAGAGGATACAATGAAATGAAAAGAAACTGTCTCTTGCAAGGATTATGATACCCAATAGTTGTGAACGAACCAAACAAAAACTGTTACAAAAAAATTAAATCTCAAAGTTTTTCTGTCATCCTTCTGTAAAGAAGGAAAATACAAAAAGACAGCGGGCAAACCGCTGTCTTTTTGCAAAGGATTGGAGGATAGAATGAAAAGAAGTTGATGTCTCTTGCAAGGATTAAAATACCAGAAGATTGTTACAAAAGCACTCCGTGATTGTTAAATTTATGTTAAATCGCACAATCTACTCCTCTTTCTCTCTGCGCAGTTTGTTGAAAAAGTCAGCCAGCAGCGCCGCGCACTCCTCGCCCCGCAGGCCCCGGTAGAGCCGGGGACGGTGCCCGAAGCCTTCTTCAAAGAGGTTGAGAATCGAGCCGCAGGCCCCCATTTTTTCTTCCCGGGCGCCGTAATAAACCGCTGGGATGCGGGCGTTGACGATGGCCCCGGCGCACATGGGACAGGGCTCCAGGGTCACATACAACCTGGCCCGGTGGAGCCGCCAGCCTCCCAGGGTCTCACAGGCCATGCGGATGGCGGCCAGCTCGGCGTGGCCCAGGGCGTTCCCGTCCTCTTCCCGTCGGTTCCGGCCCTCCCCCACGATGCGGCCGTCGGCCCACACGATCACGCATCCCACGGGCACCTCCCCGTGGTCCAGAGCCTCCCGGGCCAGCTCCAGCGCCCGGCCCATGTATTCCTCGTCGGTCATACCACTTCTGCCCCCCTGCTTTCTTTGGATGTATCATACCCGATTTTTGGCGTCTGCGCAAGGATTTTGGTGTAAAGGAGAACCGCTTTCGACACCGTTCGGGAAAAACTGCCTAAAGATGGAAATTGTTTGAAAGCGGGAGCTGGTTTTCTATTGCTCCTGCGCGGGAATTGTGCTACACTGTACCTAATAAATTTTCAGGGGGAATTATTTTTGGTCGAGATTTTCCTCATTGCTGTCAGCCTTGCCATGGATGCCTTCGCCGTCTCCATCTCCGCCGGGATCGCGATCCCGGGCTTCGGGCCCCGGCAGGCGGCCCGCATCGGCGCGTGGTGCGGCTTTTTCCAGTTTGCCATGCCGCTGATCGGCTGGTTTCTGGGTTCCAGCGTACGCAGTTACATCGAGGCGGTGGATCACTGGATCGCCTTTGCCCTGCTGGCCCTCATCGGAGGACATATGATCTGGGACGCTCTCTCGGGCGGCGGGGAGGAGGCGGTGACCGATCTCTCCGCCCGGCGGCTTTTTCTCCTGGCGTTGGCCACCAGTATCGACGCGCTGGCGGTGGGGGTCTCCATGGCCTTCATGAAGGTGAACATCCTGCTCGCCAGCGTGCTCATCGGCGTGGTGGCTTTCGTCCTGGCGATGCTGGGCGGCCTGCTGGGCCGCCGGCTGGGGGATCTGTTCCAGCGCCGGGCCACCCTGCTGGGCGGCGTTGTGCTGGTGTGCATCGGAGTGAAGATCCTGGCGCAGCATCTGGCGGGAGCGGCGTGAGCTATGGGGATGTGGACCGAGCTGGCCCTGTGCCCCGACCGGCACCGCCTCGTCGCCCTGGTGGGGGGCGGCGGCAAGACCACGACTCTCTATGCCCTGGCCGCTGAGGCGGTCGCGGGAGGGCGCACGGTGGTGGTGACCACCACCACACACATTATGCCCCACCCCCGCCTTCCCCTCACGGAGGAGCCCGCCGCCCTGCCCGCGCTGCTGGCAGAGCACCGGGCGGCTACCCTGGGGAGGTGGGACAGGCCGGGCAAACTCGCCGGGGCGGTGCCGCCCGAGGCGCTGGAGGGACTTGCCGATGTGGTGCTGGCCGAGGCCGACGGGGCCCGGCTGCTGCCCCTGAAGGCCCCGGCGGACCATGAGCCGGTGATCCCCTCCTGCTGCGGCGCCGTGGTGGCGGTGGCCGGACTGGACAGCCTGGGAGAGCCGGTGGAGCGGATCTGCCATCGCCCGGAGCGGGTCTGCGCCCTCCTGGGGGTGGGGCCGGAGCACCGGGTGGCGCCCGCCGATGTGGCGGCGATTCTCATGAGCCCCCTGGGGGGGCGGAAAAACGTCCCCGCCGGGGCGGCGTTTCGGTGCCTGCTGAACAAGGCGGACACGCCGGAGCGCCGGGCGGCGGGAGAATCCATCCGGGAGCGGCTGGCGGCACAGGGAGTCCCGGCCGCTGTCCACAGCTATGGGGAAAAGGAGCGTGGGGGCCTGTGCTGGTTTTGATCAAGGGCGCGGGGGATCTGGCCACCGGCGTGGCGGTGCGGCTGCGCCGCAGCCATTTCCAGGTGGTCATGACCGACTTGGCCCGGCCCACCGCCGTCCGGCGGTCGGTGGCCTTTTCGCAGGCCGTCTACGACGGCACGGCCACGGTGGAGGGCCTCACCGCCCGGCGGGTGTCCGGGGCCGACGAGGCCCGTAGGGCGCTGGAGGCCGGAGAGGTCCCGGTCCTGGTGGATCCCGCCGCCGAGATTTTGCATCGGCTTCCCTTTGACGTGCTGGTGGACGCCATTCTGGCCAAGAGGAACACCGGCACCCGCATCACCGACGCCCCCACGGTGCTGGCCCTGGGGCCCGGCTTCACCGCCGGGGTGGACTGCCACGGGGTGGTGGAGACCATGCGGGGCCATGATCTGGGTCGTCTGATTACCGATGGCGCGGCCGTTCCCAACACCGGCGTGCCCGGGGACGTGGGGGGCTTCACCGCCGAGCGCATCATTCGCGCGCCCGCCGACGGGGCCTTTGAGCCGCTGGCCGCCATCGGCGAGCGGGTGGAGCTGGGGCAGCCCGTGGCCCGGGTGGGAAACGCGGTGGCCGCCTCCCAGCTCACGGGCATCGTCCGGGGGATGCTCCCGGCGGGGCTGACGGTTTTCGCCGGGATGAAGGCGGGGGACATCGATCCTCGCTGTGAGCGCCGCCACTGCTTCACCGTTTCGGACAAGTCCCGGGCCATTGCGGGCGGCGTGTTGGAGGGAATCCTCTTTTTCTCGAAAAAGAGACTTGAAAAGCTTTGACAGAGAGACAGCCGCGCTTGGGGCTGTTGAAATAGGCCGGACCGATTCCCGGTTTTTGAGAGGAAATGGTTCAAAAAGTTCCGAACAGAAAGTGTTTCGTTTGCCTGTTGCTGGAAAGGAGGGCTTCCCTTGTCCCGTCTCATTCTCTGCGGCGCGGGCCATGTCTCCCGCGCCCTGGCCCAGGTGGCCGCCCTGCTGGAATTCGAGCTGTGCGTCCTGGACGACCGGCCCGAGTTTGCCGACCCCGCCCGCTTCCCTGCCGGGGCGCAGGTGCTGGCGCTGCCCTTTGACGAAGGTTTGAAGCGCCTGGGCAGCCGTCCGGATGACTTTTTCTGCATCCTTACCCGGGGGCATACCTGGGACAAGGCCTGTCTGGCCCGTATTTTAAACGGTCAATTCGCCTATGTGGGAATGATCGGCAGCCGCCGCAAGGTGGCCGCCACCATGGAGGCGCTGGCCGCCGAAGGCTATTCTCAAGAGCGGCTGGCCGCTGTCCACGCCCCCATCGGGCTGATGCTGGGGGGACAGACCCCGGCGGAGGTGGCGGTGGAGATCGCCGCCCAGCTCATTCAGATCCGGGCCGAGCTGGGCCCCGCGCTGGCCCCGCCCCCGGCGGAGCCCGGTGTTTTGTGCACCATTTTGAAAAAGACAGGCTCCGCGCCCCGGGGCCCCGGGGCCTGGATGCTGGTGTGCCCCGACGGGCATACTGTGGGCACGGTGGGCGGCGGCGCGGTGGAGTATCAGGTGGGCCGGGATGCCCTGGAGCTTTGGGCTGCGGGAGAGTCCGCCCGGGAGAGCACTTACGATCTGGGCAGCGGCGCGGACCTGGGCATGGTCTGCGGCGGGCGCATCACCATCCGGTTTCAGCGCCAGTGACGGCGCGGGAGTTTGGAAGGGCAGCAGAGAGAAAGGATGAGAAAAATGAAGGAAATTCTACTCTTCGTCATGGCCGGCTGTCCCCATTGCCGTCTGGCCCTTCAGCTCCAGGAGGAGCTCTTTGCCGCCCATCCCGAGTGGAGGGACATCCCATTAAAAATTGTGGACGAGACCCGGGACCCGGCCTTTGCCGATCGGTTTGATTATTACTACGTGCCGACTTACTATGTGGACGGGCAGAAGGTCCACGAGGGCCACGCCGAGCGGGACGATGTGGAAAAAGTCTTTCGTCTGGCGGCCGGAGAGCCGGTCAAAAGCTGAATTGGGCATTTTCCGGAAAGTTTTCCTTGACACCCCTGCCGGGGCGTGATAACATAACAGCCAAATAAACCTGATAGAGGCGCGGTTCTCATGAGTACCACCGGACAAGGGCAGGCAGCCGTCCGTGGGAAAGGGAGCGCCGCCGAAGGGAGTGCCGCTGCCTGGCGGTGCTTGGCCTGGGCCGCCGGGGAAAACCCGTCGGACTGTCACAAGTGTGTGAAGCGCTATCTGGTCTGGTCGAGCCACGCGATGCCGTCCCCGTTTGTGGGGCCGGTGTTTTGGTTCTTTCATTCCACACGGGCGCTTTTCATAGAAAAGCGCCCGTGTTTTTTGCTTGGGCACAGGAAAGGATTGTTTGGATATGAAAAAGAAGCTGTTTGCTCTGGCCCTGACCCTGGGCCTCACCCTCACCGCCTGCGGCGGCGGAGCCTCTACCGAGAGCGCTGCCCCCGCGGCCGTGGAAATCCCCGCCGTGGAGGATCTGACCGGCGTGGACACCAGCGCCATCCCCGGCGTGGAGGACGGCGTCCTCACCGTGGGAATGGAGTGTGCTTACGCCCCCTATAACTGGATGCAGGTCGACGACTCCAACGGCGCCGTGCCCATTGCCAACGTCCCCGGCTCCTACGCCAACGGCTATGACGTGATGATCGCCAAGCGCATCTGCGACGCCTATGGCTGGGAACTGGAAGTGGTCTCCTCCGCCTGGGACTCCCTCTGCCCCGCCATCCAGTCAGGCATGATGGACGCCAACATCGCCGGCCAGTCCATGACCGCCGACCGCATGGCCGAGGTCGACATGGCCGGCCCCTACTACTATGCCACCATCGTCTGCGTCACCACCAAGGACAGCAAGTACGCCAACGCTGCCTCCATCGCCGACTTGTCCGGCGGCACCTGCACCGCCCAGTCCGGCACCATCTGGTACGACTCCTGCCTCACCCAGATTGAGAACGCCAACCTGCTTCCCCCTGCTGAGACCGCTCCCGCCATGCTGATGCAGCTCCAGACCGGCACCGTGGACTTTATCTGCACCGATATGCCCACGGCCTTGGGCGCTGCCGCCAAGGATGACAACCTGGTCATCCTGAACTTCTCCGGCACCGACGGCGATTTCCGGTTTGCCGACGAGACCGAGCGGGCCGAGAACGTAAACATCGGCATGTCCGTGGCCAAGGGGAATACCGAACTGAAGGACGCCATGGATCGGGTCCTTTCCGCCCTCACCGAGGAGCACTTCAACGCCCTCATGGACCGGGCCATCGCCATCCAGCCCGAGATTTAAGACCTGCCTTATATATACCATCCCCGCCCCCGGCCCGGCACCGGGGGCGGGCTCTGCGCAAAGAAAGGAGCATTCCCCATGGAGATCTTCGCCAAGCTGGGCTACGATATGACCCGGCTCTGGAGTGCCTACTGGGTCAAATACCTGGGGGGCATGGGCAGCACCCTGGTCCTGGCCCTGGTGGCCACCCTCATCGGCTGCGTCATCGGCCTGGCCTGCGGAATCCTGAACACCATCCCCGTGGCCCGGCAGGACTCCGCCCCCAAGCGTTTTGGCCTCAAGCTGGTCCGCGCCCTGGTGCGGATCTATGTGGAGGTCTTTCGCGGCACCCCCATGGTCCTGCAGGCCGTGTTCATTTACTACGGCCTGCCCTATTTCACCAACAACTCCATGCGGTTTGACAACATCTGGGCCGCCGCCATCCTCATCGTCTCCATCAACACGGGCGCCTACATGGCCGAGTCCGTCCGGGGCGGCATCCTCTCCATCGACCCCGGCCAGACCGAGGGCGCCAAGGCCATCGGTATGACCCACTTCCAGACCATGACCAGCGTTATCCTGCCTCAGGCCCTGCGGAACATCATGCCGCAGATCGGCAACAACTTCATTATCAACGTGAAGGACACCTCGGTGATGTTCATCATCGGCTTCACCGAGTTTTTCGCCTTCCACCGCTATATCACCGGCGTGAACAACCTCTACTTCCCCTCCGCCGCCATCGAGATGATAGGCTATCTGACCATGACGCTCATCGCCTCTTTCCTCCTGCGGTGGATCGAGAAGCTGATGGACGGCTCGGACAGCTACAAGCTGGTCCAGGCCGACGCGCTCACCATGGCCGCCGGGACCTACCGCCACCCCAAAAAGGTGGAGGACACCCTGGAGCGCAACCTGGAACAAGAGAGGAGGATGTGACATGGCCGAACCCATCATTGCCGTGCGCCATCTGTCCAAGTCCTTCGGGGCCAACGTGGTGCTCCGGGACATCGACTTCACGGTCTCTTCCGGGGATGTGACCACCGTCATCGGGCCTTCCGGTTCCGGCAAGTCCACCCTCCTGCGGTGCATCAACCTGCTGGAGACCCCCACCTCCGGGAGCGTGATTTTTCACGACCAGGACGTGACCGGCCGGGGCGTCGACCCCGCCGCCTACCGCAGCAAGGTGGGCATGGTCTTTCAGTCCTTCAACCTCTTCAGCAACATGACGGTGCTGGACAACTGCACCGTGGGTCAGCGGAAGGTGCTGAAAAAAGACGCCGAGACCGCCCGGAAAAACGCCATCCGCTATCTGGAGCAGGTGGGGATGGCCCCCTACATCAACGCCCGCCCCCGACAGCTCTCCGGCGGCCAGAAGCAGCGGGTAGCCATCGCCCGGGCCCTGGCCATGGAACCCGAGGTGCTGCTCTTTGACGAGCCCACCTCCGCGCTGGATCCGGAGATGGTGGGGGAAGTCCTCTCCGTCATGCGGGACCTGGCCCGGGGAGGCATGACCATGATCGTGGTCACTCACGAGATGGCCTTCGCCCGGGACGTGAGCAATCACGTGGTCTTTATGGCCGATGGCGTCATTGCCGAGGAGGGCCTCCCCGGGGAGCTCTTTCAAGACCCGAAAAACCCCCGGACCCGGGAGTTCCTGGCCCGGTTCCGGGAAAACTAAACAAAAATTGAAAGCGCCGCCTGCCGAGAGGATCTCGGCAGGCGGCGTTTCAGCTTGTCAAAAAAGCCTCGCAGAGTTTCGCGCCCGCAGGCGCGAAAGAGGTGGGATCTGTTTTCTGCCGCGGCGTGTACGTGGCAGAAAACACCTCTCGGCCCGTAAGTGTGCGCATGGTCCGTCAAAGGCGGACCATGCGTGCGCGCGACGGGCTGCATCCTGCTCGAAAAAGTGGCGAAGCCACTTTTTCGACAGCCTCAGGGGCGCAGTCCGCTGCCGCCCTGCATGGTGATGGTTTCACCGGAGATATATTTGGCGGCGTCGCTGCACAGGAACACCGCGGTGCGGCCGATGTCCTTTTCGGGGTCGCCGAAGCGCCCGGCGGGGATGCCCTTGATGGTCTGCTCATAGACCGCGGGGTACTCCTCCCGCCACTTTTTGAGGGCGTCGGTGAGCACCAGGGGGCAGATGATGTTGCAGTTGATGCCGTCGGGGCCCCACTCGGTGGCGGCTACCCGGGTCATGCCCCGGATGCCCTCCTTGGCGGCGGCGTAGCTGCTCTGGCCCGGCTTGCCGAACAGGCCAGCGCCCGAGGCGAAGTTCACCACAGATCCCCGGGTCTTCTTGAGCTCGGGGTAACAGTGCTTCATGTAAAAGAAGGCGGCGTACAGCCCGGAGTAGATAGCCTGGTCGAACTGCTCCTTGGTGTGCTCGGCCAAAGGCACGCCGGAGGCGGAGTTTTGGGCGTTGTTGATGAGGAAGTCGATGCGGCCGAAGGTCTTGACGGCCTCCTCCACCACATGGGCCACCTGCTCCTCCACGCCGCCGTCGCACTGCATGGGCAGCACCTTGACGCCGTAGAGCCGCTCCAGCTCCTCCTGGGCGTCGGTGAGCTTCTTGACGTTCCGCCCGGTGATGACCAGGTCGACGCCCTCCTTGGCAAAGGCGGTGGACAGTCCGTATCCGATCCCGCCGCCCTTGCCGCCGCCGGTGATGATCGCAACCTTTCCCTGCATGGTCTCCATAACACGCTGCCTCCTTTGAAAAATTGCCGCGATCCAAATGATTTGGCTGATTCTGGAACGATCATAGCACAGTCCTGTTTAAATGACAAGTAGATTTTCTGGACCAATAAAAATTAGTTTGATACAAACACAGACCGGCAGGGCCGGGCCCCTCAGAGGCCCGGCCCTGCCGGTCTGCGGAACATTCATTTTTAATAAGTTTGGTCCAAAATCTCGATCAGGCTGGCCACAGCGCCCTCCTCGCAGGCGGGGAGCAGGCGGGCTCCCCAGTCCTTGACCTCTTTGGCGCAGTTGGCGGGGGCAAAGGGGATGGCAGAGACCTCCAGCATGGGGATGTCGTTTTGATTGTCTCCAATGCAGTAGATGTGTTCCCTCCGGATACCCAGCAGTTCGGCCAGCTTGAGCACCATCCCACCCTTGGTGCTCCCTTTGGCGGTGATCTCCAGCATGTGGGGGTTGGAGAAAATGGCCTCATAGCGCTCCGGCCAGTGGGACAGCAGGTCTGCCTGGGCCTTCAGCAGAAAGGGGTGATCCTGATGAAGGATGGCCTTGCCCCAGGGGAGGGGCATGGCGGAGATGGGGCACTCGGTGGCGCCGGTGCCCGCCTTGTTCAGGTGATACCAGGTCCAGAAATTGGGGTTCCAGATATAGATGTCCTCTCCGTGGTAGGCCTCCAGCCCCACCTGGGGATTGCGGGCGGTGAGGGCCTCCAGGTCGGCGGCAATGGTGGGGGCGATGGTGGTCTCCATCACCATGCGGTCGGCGGCGAAGTCGTAGAGCTGGGCGCCGTTGGAGAGGATGACAGGGGCGTTCACCGGCGTCAGGTGGAGAAAGGGGGCGAAGGTGCGGTGGGCCCGGCCGGTGGAGACGGTAAAGATGCCTCCTTCCGCCTCAAAGTAGGCCAGGGCCTCCAGGTTGGCCGGGGGAACAGCGCCCGCGGCACTGTAATAGGTCTCATCGAAATCGGTGGCCAGGAGCACGCCGTCGAATTTTCCCAAAGGGGTCCCTCCTCTTAACGGAGGTCCGCCCCCGTCAGATATTTGTGCATGGGCTTGTAGAGAATGGCGAAGATGATGAGGCACAGGGCCATGTCGATGACCATGTAAAAACCGTTGTAGAGCAGGGAGTAAAACCAGGGGGTGGTCATCGTCAGGTTGAAAAAGGTCTCGGGCATGTATTCGGCCCAGACCGTGGCGCCCACTACGTAGTGGACCAGGAACCGGGCGGCGGAGCCTGCCACGGTGCCCCAGAAGATGCCGCCCTTGCAGCCCCGGAAGAGACCGGCCAGGCCCAGGACGGTGAAGGCCACCAGATAGTCGCCTAGAATGGACTGCCAGCCCAAGGCAAAGCCGCCGTCATACATGAACTGGAGCACGCCCAGTACAAAGCCGGCCAGCAGGCCGCTGCCGGTGCCCCAACGGACGGCGAAGAGGAAAATGGGGAGCATGGACAGGCAAATGGAGCCGCCCCAGGGCATTTCCCAGATCTTGATGAAGCTCAGGATCTGAGCCAAAACGACCATCAGGCCCCCCTCGCAGAGCCTGCGCACGGCCAGATACTTCCGGGAACGGGATCTTGTCGCTGTGTTTTCCATCGTTTCTTTTTCTCCTTTTGAAAAAAGTACCGCAAGCGCAAACCGGGGAAGGCGCATTGCGGTACGAAAAAGAGACGATGTGTCACCAAATCGCTTCCTACGCCGGCATTACCCGGATCAGGTTCAAGGGACCGGGAGCGGCACTACACTCCTGCATCTCAGCCGGACTTGCGTCCAGCGCCCCTGTATTCAGTTTGTCCTTACGGCCTGTGAATTATTTTATACCAAAAGCGGGGGGATTGTCAAGGCGCGGTGGGGAAAAGAGACCAAAACGGGAATCATTTCCGCTCCAGCCGGTCCAAAACCGCCTGGAACCAGTCAGGCAGGGGGCACTCCACCGTCACCCGCTCCCCGGTGCGGGGGTGGAGAAAGGAGAGCTTTTTGGCGTGGAGGCACTGACCCGCCAGACCGGGGACCGGTTTTTTGCCTCCGTAGACCACATCCCCCAGCAGAGGGTGCCCGATAGAGGCCAGATGGACCCGGATCTGGTGGGTGCGGCCGGTCTCCAGGCGGCACTTCACATAGGTGTGGCCGGGGTAGCGGGCCAGCACCTCCCAGTGGGTCACGGCGCTCCGGCCGTTTTTGGGGTCGACGGCCATCCGCTTTCGGTCTGTGGGGTGGCGGCCGATGGGGGCGTCCACCGTCCCGGCATCCTCCTTCAGGCTGCCCACCGCCACGGCGCGGTATTCCCGGCAGAGGCTGTGATCCTGAAGCTGGGCGGCCAGGGCCAGGTGGGCAGGATCGTTTTTGGCGGCGATGATGAGCCCTGAGGTGTCCCGGTCGATGCGGTGGACGATGCCCGGGCGGAGCTGGCCGTTGATCCCGGAGAGGCTGCTGCCGCAGTGGTAGAGCAGGGCGTTGACCAAAGTGCCGTCCGGATGGCCGGGAGCGGGATGGACCACCAGCCCCACCGGCTTGTTGACCACGATGACGTCGGCGTCCTCATAGACCACGTCCAGAGGGATGTCCTGGGGGAGCACGTCGATGGGGGCCGGGTCGGGGATACAGAGGGTGTAGCCCTCCCCCGGAAGAGTCCTGCGGTTTTTCTTCACCGCCTGGCCCTGCTGGAGGACCTTCCCCTCCTCCAGCAGCCGCTGGGCGGCCGAGCGGGTGAGCTCCGGGAGGCTGCGGGCCAGGAACTGGTCGACGCGCTCCCCTTCCCGGTCGGCGATGAGCTCAAGGGGCGTCATGGCGGGCCTCCTTCTGCTTGTCATAGAAAAACAGAACGTAGATCACCATGAGAATGCCGCCCGTCACCACGCAGATGTCCGCCACGTTAAAGACGGCGAAATCCATAAAGGTGGTGGCGAACATGTCGGTGACAAAGCCCAGAAAGACCCGGTCGATGAGGTTGCCCACCGCTCCGCCCAGGATCAGGGCCAGGGAGAGCCGGCCCAGCGGCCGGGTGAAAAGTTTGCGTGCCATCAGCACTGCCACCGCCACAGAGGCGAGCAGGGAGATCAGCGCCAGCAGCCAGGTCAGAGAGGAAAAGCTGGAGAAGGCCGCCCCGGTGTTCTGGATGTAGGTCAGCTCCATGATCCCCGGAAGAAAGGGGATGGACTGGCCCAGGGGGATGGAGGCTCGAACCCAGGCTTTCACCGACTGGTCAATAACAACCAGGACTGCGGCAAGAAGATAATACAGCATGGAATCAAATCCTTTCGGGATGTGGGCAGAAGGAGCGCTCAGGACAGCTCCTGGGCGCGGCAGAGCCTGGCGAATTCCCCGTCCCTGGCCACCAGCTCGTCCCAGGTGCCCAGCTCGGCCACATGATTGTCGTCGATGACGGCGATGCGGTGGGCCGAGCGGATGGTGGACAGCCGGTGGGCGATGATGAGGGTGGTACGGCCTTGGGCCAGGGCGTCGAAGGCCCCCTGGATGCGGTGCTCGGTGACGGTGTCCAGGGCGGAGGTGGCCTCGTCCAGGATGAGCACCGGGGGATCCTTCAAAAAGACCCGGGCGATGGAGACCCGCTGCTTCTGTCCGCCGGAGAGCATCACGCCCCGCTCTCCCACATAGGTCTGGAAGCCGTCGGGCATGGCCATCACGTCGTCGTAGAGCTCGGCCTTCCGGGCGGCGGCGTAGACCTCCTCGGCGGTGGCGTCCGGCCGGCCGTAGGCGATGTTGTCGAAGATGGTGCCCGCGAAGAGGAACACGTCCTGCTGGACGATCCCGATGTTTTTCCGCAGGGAGGTCAGGGTCAGGTCCCGCACGTCCCGGCCGTCCACCCGGATGTCGCCTCCGGTGACGTCGTAGAACCGGGGGATGAGCTGGCAGAGGGTGGATTTGCCGCCCCCGGAGGGGCCCACCACCGCCACCGTCTCTCCGGGGGCGATGTGGAGGTCGATCTTCTCCAGCACGGGAGGCTGGCCGGGGCCGTAGGAGAAGGACACGCTGTCCAGGTCGATCTGTCCCTTGACCGTCCCGGCGTCGGCGGCGCCGGGGGCGTCGGTGATCTCGGGGTCGGTCCGCATCAGCTCCACGAACCGGGTGAAGCCCGCCATCCCCTGCATGAACTGCTCTACAAAGGCGGAGAGCTTGCGGATGGGGGTGATGAAGGTGGTGACGTAGAGGGAGAAGGTGATGAGATCGGTGTAGTCCATCTCCCCCAGCATGATAAAGTAGCCGCCCACGGCGATGACCACCACGGACATGATGCCCACGCACAGCTCCATGCCCGACTGATAGAGGGCCATGGCCTTGTAGTAGTTCCGCTTGGCGCCGCGGAACTGGTCGTTGGAGGCCTCGAACTTCCGCTTCTCCTCCCCTTCGTTGGCAAAGGCCTGGGCGGTGCGGATGCCGGAGAGAGAGGACTCCACTTCCCCGTTGATGACGGCCAGCTTGCCCTTCACCCCCACGGAGACCCGGCTCATCCGGCGGCGCTGAAAGACGGTAAAGACGATGAACAGGGGCACCACGGCAAAGACGGCCAGGGCCAGCTCCCACCGGATGGTGCACATGACGCAGAAGGCGCCGATGAGGGTCACCGAGGAGATGAACAGATCCTCGGGGCCGTGGTGGGCCAGCTCTCCGATCTCGAAGAGGTCGCCGGTGACCCGGCTCATGAGCTGACCGGTGCGGTTTTTGTCAAAAAAGGAGAAGGACAGGGTCTGCATGTGCTCGAAGAGGTCCCGCCGGATGTCGGCTTCGATGTTGACCCCCATCAGATGGCCCCAGAAGGTAACGATAAAGTACATCCCGCCCTTCAAAAGATAGGCCAGGACCATGAGGACCATGACAGTGAAGAAGGTCTGGAACAGCCCCTGAGGCAGCAGTGCCTGCATGGACAGGCGGGAGACGTAGGGGAACACCAGATCCACCAGGCAGATCACCAGGGCGCAGAACAGATCCAGCAGAAAGAGTTTCATATGGGGCTTATAGTAAGACGCAAAAATGGCCAGATGGCCGTGGGTTTTCATCTCTTGGGCAGTCATGGAGAGCCTCCGTTCTTGGATTTTCAGGGCTTTAATAGTATATCCCAAAGAATGGAGTGGTGTCAACTTGCGGGGCAAAAGAGAAAGCCCCCGGCGGGGCAAAAGCGCCGCCGGGGGGAGAGAGGCGGTCAGAGGGAGGGGGGAACGTTGTCAGAAATGCCGCTGGGCGGGGGCGGCAAACCGTCCCCGGATTTTAGAATTCCTTTGAACAAGCAGACCCCGGACAGGGAGGAACAGAGCGTCAGCAAATTGCTTTCCGCCCGAACAAGAAAATTGGGCATATGCAGTCCTTTGCATAGCTGATAAATGAATCCAAAGGCAAAGAGGCAGACGATTGCAAGGAAGAGGGGACGGGCGGAAAAATGGAATCGAATTTGCCCGGGGCAGGACAGGGCACTGACAAATACTCCAAAGTCTGCCCACAGAAGAAAGAGAAACAGGATGGAAAAAACCGGAGAATAGTAGCTGGAAAAGTAACCTTGCAAGTTATGAATCAGAAAGCTGAACAAAAAGAAACACAACAAAAGATTTTATTTGCATTCTTCATGAAAAATTAGGACCGATATTGGTACATGATTTTTACTGCGTCCTCTATGGGATTTTTAAGAGCTGCACCTTTATACATGAAAAAAACACTCATTCTATAAATACTGGAAAGCGTTTCGTGCCCCATAACTCTTTCCTTTACATAAAGGGCTGTCGTATTCCCAAACGGTGCATCCACTTTGGCCTGCCCCGCAGCGGCAGCGGCTAAAACACCTGCTATTTGTCCACTGAGTCCGGGAATTGCATTCCCTATTGCAAGACCTGTGATACCGGCCAGTGCAGCTACAGTAAAGCTGCTGACGCTATTATTGAGTTCCACATCCCACACCCGGTCAGCATTTGAAATGTGTTTGGCATAGTCGTTTCGTGTTCCAAATGGACAATTTTCCACATATGTCCATCCGGTAATAGGCATAATGCCATCAAAGGCATCATGTTTGACTGTGGCCAACTTCTCGTCACCGGAAAAGATATCATCTCCGATTCGATAAAATTCAATGCCATCTATATTGCGGAAGGGCTCCTTCAGCATCCGCGCCCTCCGGCGGAGATATCGGGGGGAAAAGATTGGCTCGGGCAGGACGGCGGCGTCCGTGTCCATGATCCGGTCCCAGTCCGTCCGTTGGGCGCCCAGAAGAGCATAGCGGAGGATGCGGTCAAACTCGGCGTTACTTAAAATGTCCACGTTCGTAGCCCCCTTCCTTCAGCTTTTCACTCCGCAAGGCCCGCCCCCGGTTGACGCGCATCCTGACCGCGCCCTCGCTGAGGCCCAGTTTACGGGCGATGCTCTCGTCGCTCCATTCCCAGAGGAATTTTAGCTCCGGAATCTCCCGGCAAGCTTCCGGCAGGGCGGACACCCGCCCCGCCAGCGCCCGATAATGAGCCTGGCTCTCCATATCCTCCGGGGTGGGCGCGTCCCAGTTTTCCGGCAGGGCCGCGCCCCGGTTCTCCTTTTCCAAATTGTCCAGAGAGACGTTCTTCACTATCCTAACGGTCCAGCGTCTGATTTCGTCACGTTTTTTGAAAAATAATTTTAAATTCCTCAAAATGGTTGATGACGCGCAAAAACGCCTCGTGCACCGCCTCCTCCGCCAGGGCGGGGCTGTGGAGAATATTCAGCGCCACGGCGTAGAGCTTTCGCTCGTACCGGCAGTAAAACGCCGTAAACAGCGCCTTGTTGTCGTCCCCCTCCAGGAGGGAGAGATAAAGCATCAGCATGGCCCGGCGTTTTCTTCCAATTTTTATGATAGCATTTTTAAAAAAAGTATGATATAATACATTGATTTTTCAAAAGGTCGTGTGGGGATGCTGGAGCATTTTCTGGTGGTGCTGGGACAGGTGACCACCCTTTTTCTTCTGATGGGGATCGGATTTTTTCTGGGAAAAACGGGCAGGCTTTCTCTGGTGGGAACCGGAGAGATGTCCTTCCTGCTCATGTATATCGTCACGCCGTGCATCATCGTGGGCTCCTTCCAGACCGACTGGGAGGGGGAAACGCTCCGCACCCTGGCGGTGGGGACGGCGGCTCTGGCTGTATGCTACGGCGTCTACATACTAATCTCGCTGTTCCTTTTTCGAGACAAGCCCGCCGACCTCCAGGCCCCTCTGCGATTTGGATGCATTTACGGCAACACTGGGTTTATGGGTCTGCCCCTGGTGCGGGCGGTGCTGGGAGAGGAAGCCCTCATCTTTGCGGTGGTGTCCATGGTGGTATTCAATGTCCTCTGCTGGACCCACGGGGTCATTCTGATGGGGGGAAAGGGTGCGTTTTCGCCCAAAAAGATCGTGCTGAATCCCGGGGTGATCGCTGTGGCAATCGGGCTTCCCTTGTTCCTGCTGCGGCTGCGGCTGCCGGGACCGCTCTACAACGCCGTGGGTTTTGTAGGGGATCTTAACACCCCCCTGGCCATGGTGGTCATCGGTGCGCAGATGTCCCGGGCCGACCTGCTGAGCACGTTCCGGGGGAAGGAGCTGTATGCGGCTTCTGCCGTCAAGCTGCTGCTCATGCCGGCGGTCACCGCCCTCCTGCTCCTGCGGCTCCATCTGGACCCCTTGTTTTACTCCGCCACGGTGATTCTGGCCGCCGCCCCGACGGCGGGCATCACCAGCATGTTTGCGGAGCGTTTCGGGCGGGATTCCGCCCGGGCGGCCCAGCTGGTGAGCCTGTCCACCCTGCTGTCCATTCTCACGCTTCCCGTAGTGGGAGTGGCCGCCCAGATCCTGGGGGGGTAGTTCTTCCCCGCCGAATGACAGAACGCCCGCCTCCTGTTCAGGAGGCGGGCGTTTTCTCTTATGGTCAGACTTGAGCCGGGTCCACGGAGCGTTCGTCTCCGGCGGCGGATTCGGGCGGTTCGGCATTTCCCCGGCGGGGGTGGGAGCGGCGGATTCCCCTTTGCCTCGTCCGCTCCGCCGAACAGCTGCCCGGGACACAGAAGCGCCCTAGGCGCAGAAACCGGACCGCTGCACTCTTGCGTGATGCGAAAGAATATGTTAGACTGTATTTTGTAAAATAATGTATACCATACGAAAAGCTGTCAGAAAGGGTATGTACCCAACATGGAAATCAACGGAGAACAGGTAAGTGAGATCAAGCGCTATGATGAATTGGGGCTCTCCCCGGAATTGATGCGGGCCATCGAGAAGAAGGGCTACGTCCAGGCCACCCCGGTCCAGTCGGGGGCCATCCCCTACTTCATGGCGGGACGGGACGTGATCGCCAAGGCCCCAACCGGCACGGGAAAGACCTTTGCTTTTGGAATTCCCATGGTGGAGCACGCCGATCCCGAGGGCACCGACGTCACCGGCCTGGTGCTGGCTCCCACCCGGGAGCTGGCCATTCAGATCCAGGATGAGATCCGGGATCTGTGCGCCTTCAAGGAGGGCGTGCGGGTGGTCTGCCTCTACGGCGGGCAGCCCATCGACAAGCAGATCACCCAGCTGAAGAAGCGGCCCCAGATCGTGGTGGCCACCCCCGGGCGGCTCATGGATCACATGAAGCGGCGCACCGTGCGGCTGGACCATGTGGAGACTGTGGTGCTGGACGAGGCCGACCGGATGCTGGACATGGGCTTCATCCGGGACGTGACCCACATTCTGGACCAGATCAAGTCCCGGAAGAACATTGGCATGTTCTCGGCCACCATCTCCCGGGAGGTGATGGACATCTCCTGGGTGTATCAGCGCGACCCGGTGGAGATCACAGTCCAGGCCGACGTGGACAACAAGCCGGACATCGACCAGTACCGCATCGAGGTGGACCGGGGGGCCAAGGCCGAACTGATGCTCCAGCTTTTGAGCCACGGGGGCTACGAGCGGGCCATTGCCTTCTGCAATACCAAGAACATGACCGACCGGCTCACGGGGCTGCTGCGGATGGGCGGGGTCACCTGTGAGGCCATCCACGGCGACATCCAGCAGGCGGTGCGGGAAAAGACTCTGAACCGCTTCCGGGAGGGAAAGCTCCAGGTGCTGGTGGCCACCGACGTGGCCGCCCGTGGCCTGGACATCGACGATGTAGACGCGGTATTCAACTACGACGTTCCCGACGAGAATGAGTACTATGTCCACCGCATCGGCCGTACCGGGCGGGCCAAGCGCCACGGCGTGGCCTATACGTTCCTCTCCGGCATCAACGAGACCCTGCGGATGGACCAGATCGTCAAGGGCACCCGCAACCAGGTGAAAAAGCTCCGCTATGAGCGGGGCACCCTGGAAGAGATCCATTAAAAACAAAGATCCAACGAAGGAGTCTTTCCATCTTATGATCACATTCCAAACGCCTGTGCCCGCCGACAAAGCCTGGGTGGACGCCCATCTGGCCCGCGGCAACTACCGGGGCTGCGAGTACAGCTTTACCAATCTCTTTGCCTGGGCCCCGGCCTATGAGCAGAAGATCGCCGAAGTGGACGGATTTTTGACGGCCCGCCTTCGCGGAAACCTCGGCTGCGGCTACCTCTGGCCTGCGGGGGACGGGGACCTGGATCGGGTCCTGACCGATCTGGAGGCCGACGCCAAAGAGCGGGACAAGCCTTTTCGGCTGGTCTGCCTCACCCCCCGGCAGGTGGAGGAGCTGGAGGCTCTGCGCCCTGGACAGTTTATCTTTACCGCCGACCGGGACGGGTTCGACTACCTCTATGAGATCGACAAGCTGGCCGACCTGGGCGGGCGGAAGCTCCACTCCAAGCGCAATCACTGCAAGCGCTTTGAGGAGGCCAATCCCACCTGGACCTACGAGGATATGACCCCCGCCGCTCTGTGCGAGTGCATCGAGATGGACGCCGAGTGGGACCGCCGCAGCCGTGAGAGGGAGGGGATCGAAGAGGCCCGGGACATGACCAATGAGAAGAAGGCCCTCCTGCTGGCCGCCCAGCACTTTGAAGAGCTGGGGCTGGAGGGCGGCATCATCCGGGTGTACGGCGAGGTGGTGGCCTTCTCTATGGGAGACCTCCTCTCCACGGATACCTTTGACGTCCACTTTGAAAAGGCATACAGCGAACTGCAGGGAGCCTTTGCCATGATCAACCGGGAGTTTGCCCGGCGGGTGCGCCAGCGCCACCCCGGCGTCCGCTACCTCAATCGGGAGGACGACATGGGCGTGGAGGGCCTGAGGAAGGCCAAGGAGTCCTATTACCCGGATCTGATGGTGGAAAAGCACAGCGCCGTGAGAAAAACGGAGGCCTGAGGGCCCCTGGCGGCGAAAGACAGGAGTATTCAGGACGGAAAGGAAGGGAACGGAATGGTGGAAATGCGTGCCTCCCGACGGGAGGAGATCCCCCGGCTGAAAGAACTGTGGCGGGCCGCCTTCGGCGATCCGGACACCTATATCGACTACTTTTTTGACCGCCTCTACACGCCGGAGCGGATGCTGCTGCTGGCGGAGGACGGGGTTCCCATGACCATGCTGGCGCTGCTGCCCATGACCTTTTCCGACCGGGAGGGAAAGCCCGCCCGCATGTCCTATATCTACGCCCTGGCCACAGCGCCGGAGGCGCGGCTGAAGGGATACGGCCGCCAGCTTCTGAACTATGCCGACTACTACGCCCGCCGTCTGGGGGCCGACTGCATCTCCACCGTCCCGGCGGAGCCCAGCCTCCACCGCTTTTTTGGCACGGTGGGATTTCAGGAGTGTTTTTCCACCCGGAAGGTGGAATTCCTGCGCCAGCGGCTGCAAAAGCCGTCGGAGGGCGACTCCATCGTCCCGGCACAGGCTGGGGAATACAACGCTTTGCGCTGCCGCCTGCTCCGGGGGATCCCCCATCTGGCCTGCGCCGACGAGCTGGTCGAGTACCAGAAGGGGCTGTCCCGCATGGAGGGGGCGGACATCTACCTCCTCTCTGCCGCCGGGCAGGAGGGCTGCGCCGCCGTGGAGTATCTCAATGAGGACACCGTCCTGGTCAAGGAGCTTATCATTGCCCCCGAGGCCATGCCGGCCGCCGCGGCTCAGATCGCCCTCCGCCATCCGGCCATCCGCTACCACTTCCGCACCCCCGCTCCATGGGTGGGTCTGCCTGGAAGCTACATCCAGCCTTTTGCGATGGTGAAGTGGTATGACGACGAAAAACGCAAGACCTGGAGTCCCGATGCAAACTGTTATATGGGGCTGGCATTCGACTAAAAACGGCAGAAAACAAGATTCCAAAAAATGCAGGCAGAAATTTTTCTGCCTGCATTTGTGCTTCGCTGAAGAACAAAAAAACCGGAAATGACGGCCACAGATGGACGCCTGGTAGGACGGCTGTCCGCGGTATGAGGACAAATGTAGGGAAGGAACGGTTTCAGGAATAATTTTAAAGGGGATCAAACCTTGACGGGACAATTAGTTTGCGATAAAATAGACAAACCGTTTGGCGTGGGGGGGCAAAAATGTTTGTCATTCCCACCAAGTGAATCTTAGGGAGTGACAAAATGGCAAAATATATTTTAAAGCGTGTGCTGATGGCGCTGCTTACCATCTTTGCGGTCGCCACGCTCACATTTTTTCTGATGAAGGCGGTCCCCGGAAACCCCTTCCTCAGCGAAAAAAATCCCCCCCAGTCGGTCATCAACGCCCTCAATGAGAAGTACGGACTGGACAAGCCCCTGTCGACCCAGTACAAGATCTACATGGGTAATCTGGTCAAGGGAGATCTGGGCGTCTCGGTGAAGATGCAGAAGAACTACCCGGTGATCCGCATCATCTCCGACATGTTCCCCACCTCGGCCAAGATCGGCGCCATCGCCATCTGCTGGGCGCTGCTGGTGGGCGTTCTGCTGGGCTGTATCTCGGCCTATTACCGCGGAAGGGCGGCGGACTCCACGCTGCGGGTGGTGTGTACCGTCGGTATTTCCATGCCCTCCTTCGTGGTGGCAACGCTGCTGCTGCTGCTGTTGTGCGGCGATGGAAAGCCGTTCCCCACCATCTTCCAGGCGGGGAACTGGCGCAGCTATGTGCTGCCCTGCCTGGCGCTGGGCTTCTACCCCATGTGCTATATCGCCCGGCAGACCCGTACGTCCATGCTGGACGCTCTGAATCAGGAGTACATCAAGACTGCGCGGGCCAAGGGACTGGTGACCCGCTCCATCATTTTCAAGCACGCCCTTCGGAACGCGTTCATCCCGGTGCTCACCTATCTGGGCCCCCAGATCGCCTTCACCCTCTGCGGCGGCTTCGTGGTGGAGACCGTGTTCACCATCCCCGGGCTGGGCCGCTACTTTGTTCAGTCCATTTCCAACCGGGATTACCCGGTCATCATGGGCACAACCATTTTCCTCGCGGCATTCGTCATCATCATGAATCTGGTGGTGGACCTCCTCTACAAGGTGGTCGACCCCCGGATCAATCTGGGAAAGGAGAACGGCTGATATGGATGAAAAAAAGACCCCGATCCGCAAGCCCTTCTCCCTGCGGCTGAACGAGGAGGCTTTTGACTTCGGAAGCCTCTCCGCCGACGATTTCGGCTCGGCGGGCAAAGAGGAAAAGGCGGGCTTCATTCCCGACCGCCCCCCCACGTCCTACTGGAAGGACGCCTGGCGGCGGATGCGGAAAAATGCCGTGGCCATGGTCGCCCTGGTGATCGTGGCGCTGGTGGTGCTCTTTGCCTTTGTGGGACCCATGCTGGTCCCCTACCGCTACGACCAGTTTATCAACGACGCCAAAAACCTGCATCCCTGGCACTACTCTCTGGAGGATCAGGAACGGCTGGCCGCAGCCAAGCTCTCCCCGGAGGAGGCCCTGGAAAAGGCCCGGGAGGAGGCCAAGGCCGAGGGCCGGAAGCTCTCCCTCACCGAGGAGGCCACCATCAAGGCCCGGGCCAAGCTCTCCGGCGGGGCGGATGACGGTGAGCTTCGCAGGGAGCTGGGCATCAAGGTCAAGCTCTTCGGCTACTCCAACGCCGAACTGGAGCGGATCGCCGCAGGCGAGAAGGTATTCCCCCACATTTTCGGCACCGACGGCTTCGGCCGGGACATCATGGTGCGCACCATGATGGGCGCCCGGGTGTCCCTGCTGGTGGGCGTGTGCGCAGCCCTGCTGGTGCTCGTCATCGGCGCGCTGTACGGCTCCATTTCCGGCTACGCCGGCGGCATGGTGGACGCTGTGATGCAGCGCATCGTGGAGATTATCCAGTCGGTGCCCGAGGTGCTGGTCATTCTGCTCATTTCCGTGGTGCTCAAAGAGCGCTTCAACGCCACCCTCTCCACGGCGGGCGGCGTGGTGGGCCTGCTGTTCAACACGGTGGGCACCAACGTCATCGCCATGTTTATCGCCTTCGGCGCCCTCTACTGGGTGACTATGTCCCGGATCATCCGCGGCCAGATCCTCCAGCTCAAGCAGCAGGAGTATGTCACCGCCGTCCGGGCCCTGGGCGGCAAGGGAAGGCGGATCATCACCAAGCATCTGCTCCCCAACTGCATCGGCCAGATCGTCACCACCACCTTCCTTCAGATCCCCTCCGCCATCTTCCTGGAGTCCTTCCTGAGCTACCTGGGCGTGGGCGTGGATACCCCCATGACCTCTCTGGGCTCCATGTGTTCCGACGCCCTGGGCGGCATGACCACCTACCCCGAGCGGCTCATCATTCCCGCCATCATCCTGAGCGTCATGATCCTGTGCCTGAACCTGGTGGGCGACGGCCTGCGGGACGCGCTGGATCCGAAACTGAAGAAATAAGAAAGGAGGAGACAACCAAATGAGCGAAAAGAAAAGCGAACACCTGCTGGAAGTAGATGACCTGCACGTCTCCTTCTTCACCCCCGCCGGCGAAGTGAAGGCGGTGGGCGGCATCACCTATACCCTGGATGAGGACGAGGTCATGGGCATCGTGGGCGAGTCCGGATCCGGCAAGAGTGTGGAGGCCTATTCCATCATGGGCCTTCTCCAGTCCCCCGGCAAAGTCATCGCCGGTTCCATCACGTTCGAAGGGGAGGATGTGCTGGCCAAGGACAAGAAGGAGATGACCGCCTTCCGGGGCAACCGGGCGGCGATGATCTTCCAGAATCCCATGACCAGCCTCAATCCCGTCTACACCATCGGCAATCAGCTCATTGAGGCGCTGAAGGCCCATGACAAGGAGATTCCCAAGGAAGAGGCCGCCAAGCGGGCCATGGAGATGCTCACCATGGTGGGCATCAACAACGTCGAACAGCGGATGAAGCAGTATCCCCACGAGCTCTCCGGCGGCATGCGCCAGCGGGTGATGATCGCCATGGGTCTCATCTGCCATCCCAAGCTCCTCATCGCCGACGAGCCCACCACTGCCCTGGACGTGACCATTCAGGCGCAGATCCTGGAGCTGATGAAGTCCCTCCAGGCGCAGACCCACATGGGCATTATTTTCATCACCCACAACCTGGGCGTGGTGGCCGAGATCTGCGACAAGGTCTGCGTCATGTACGCCGGAAAGATGGTGGAGCAGGGTCCGGTGGACGACATCTTCTACTCTCCCGCCCATCCCTATACCGAGGGTCTCCTGCGCTCCATGCCCCGGGTGGACGCCGAGAGCCATGAGCGGCTCATCCCCATTGAGGGCACCCCGGTGGATATGCTCAATCCCCCCGAGGGCTGTCCCTTTGCCCCCCGGTGCGAGCACTGTATGAAGATCTGCCTGCAAAAGATGCCCCCCTATGTGGATGTGGGCGAAGAGCACCGCTCCGCCTGCTGGCTCCGGGTGCAGGAAGCGCTGGAGAAGAAGGAGGGCGGAGAGAATGGCTGAAAAGCTGCTGGAGGTCAAAAACCTCACAAAATATTTTCCCGTAAAGGGCATGAAGGGCCCCGGGGTCCAGGCCGTGGAGAACGTGAACCTGTATATTGAAAAGGGCGAGACCCTGGGCCTGGTGGGCGAATCCGGCTGCGGCAAGACCACTCTGGGCCGGACCATCCTCCGGCTCCATGAGCCAACCTCCGGCCAGATCATCTACGGCGGGGAGACCATTTATCAGCGGGAGTACCCCTTCGAGCGGCAGGCCGACGGCACGCTGGTGAAGAAGAGCGTGCCCCACGCCAAGGCGGTGGATATGTTCCCTTTGCGCCGCAAGATGCAGATCATTTTCCAGGATCCCGCCGCCTCCCTGGACCCCCGCATGACGGTGGGCGACATCATCGGCGAGGCCATCGACATTCACCATCTGGCGGAAAACCGCGCCCAGCGCACCGCGCGCATCAAGGAGCTGCTGGGCCGGGTGGGGCTGAACACCGAGCACGCCAACCGTTTCCCCCACGAGTTCTCCGGCGGGCAGCAGCAGCGGGTGGGCATCGCCCGGGCCCTGGCGGTGCAGCCTGAGTTCATCGTCTGCGACGAGCCCATCTCCGCGCTGGATGTGTCCATCCAGTCCCAGGTGGTGAACATGCTGGAGGATATGCAGCAGGAGATGGGACTGACCTATCTCTTCATCGCCCATGACCTGTCCGTGGTGCGCCACATCTCCAGCCGGATCGGCGTCATGTACCTGGGCTCGCTGGTGGAACTGGCCGAGAGCTATGAGCTCAACCGCAATCCCCTCCACCCCTATACCAAGACGCTGCTCTCCGCCGTACCCGTGCCTGACCCCGAGGTCAGCCGCACCCGGCAGCGCATCGTGCTGGAGGGCGACATCCCCTCTCCCATGAACCCGCCCAAGGGCTGCCGGTTCCACACCCGCTGCCCCTACGCCACCGACCTCTGTAAGCAGGAGACCCCAGTCTTCAAGGAGCACGAGAAGGGTCACTGGGCGGCCTGCCACCTGCTGGACTGAGCGCTGCCCGAAGGGCCATGGAACGGACCTGACATTTGTTGTTTTGAAAAGACGCGAAAGGGCCGCGATTTAACACTTTTGAAACAATTCACTTTACAACTTGTGCGCTGCGTGCTACAATACAAATAATTGCAGCACAGAAACCTGGTGTATCTCGCTCAAACCGGGCGACAATGATACAAATCTGAATTGGAGGTACAAATCGCATGAAGAAACTAGTCTCTCTTGCCCTCGTCTCCGCGATGGGCCTGTCTCTGCTGGCCGGCTGCGGCGGCGGAAAGCCCGCTGAAAGCGCTGCTCCCGCAGACAGCTCCGCTCCCGCCGCGGAGGGCTTCAACCTGAATGTCTGTGTGGCTTCCGAGCCCCAGACCATCGACCCCGCCCTCAGCTCCTCTGTGGACGGCACCATCATGACCCAGCATATGTTCGAAGGCCTCATGAAGTGGGCCGACAGCGGCGAGGCCGTCGAGGGCGTGAGCAACGCCACCCAGGCCAAGCTGGTGGAGGGCCAGGCCAAGTCCTATGAGAAGAAGGACAACGGCGACGGCACCGTCACTTACACCTTCAAGCTCCGCGACGACATCAAGTGGAGCGACGGCAAGGACGTCACCGCCGGTGACTTCGTCTATGCCTGGCGCCGTCTGGCCACTCCTGCCACCGCCGCCGACTACTGCTACATGATCGACATGGTGAAGAACTATGACGTGGTCAATGCCGGGACTCCCACCGGTGAGATGGAGACCGTGAAGGACGCCGACGGCAATGAAGTGCAGCAGGAGAAGATGGATTACGCCGATCCCTCCGAGCTGGGCGTGTCCGCTCCCGACGACAAGACCTTCGTGGTGGAGCTGACCTACGACTGCCCCTACTTCCTGGAGGTCTGCGCCTTCCCCGCCACCCTGCCGGTGCGCGAGGATGTGGTCTCCGCCAACCCCGACGGCTGGACCCATGACGTGGCCACTTACATCTCCAACGGCGCTTACACCCTGACCCAGTGGGATCACAATGCCCAGATCGTCATGGCCAAGAACGAGCATTACTATGACGCCGACAAGATGGGCCCCGACACCATCACCTTTAAGCTGATGGACAACGACAACGCCATCCTGACCTCTTACAACTCCGGCGAGCTGGACTTCATCGAGAACGTCCCTGTGGACGAGATCCCCACCCTGCTGGGCGACGGCAAGCTGAGCATCGTCCCCTACATCGGCACCTATTATGTCTGCTACAACACCGAGGCCGCTCCCTTTGACGACTGGCGGGTGCGCAAGGCCTTCACTCTGGCCATCGACAGCCAGTACATCGTGGAGAACGTGACCCAGACCGGTCAGCTCCCCGCCACCGGCTTCGTGCCCTCCGGCGTGTCTGACGTGGACGCCACCGCCGACTTCCGTACCGTGGGCGGCGACTACTGGACCGCTCCCACCACCGACGAGCAGTACCAGAAGAACGTGGCCGAGGCCAAGCAGCTGCTGGCCGACGCCGGCTATCCCGACGGCGCCGGCTTCCCCACCGTTACCTACACCTACAACACCAACGACAACCACAAGAAGATCGGCGAGGCCCTGCAGCAGCAGTGGCAGACCGCTCTGGGCGTGAGCGTGAAGCTGGAGAACCAGGACTGGTCCGTGTTCCTGGAGAACCGGAAGCAGGGCAACTACCAGATCGCCCGTAACGGCTGGATCGCCGACTACAACGACCCCATCTCCTTCCTGGATATGTGGCTCACCGGCGGCGGCAACAACGACGCCCAGTACTCCAACGCCGACTATGATGCCGCCATTGCCGAGGCCAAGTCCACCGCTGATCCCGCTGCCCGCATGGCCGCCATGCACAAGGCCGAGGATCAGATCATCGGCAAGGACTGGGCTCTGGGCCCCATCTACTTCTACACCCAGAAGTACATGCTCAACGACGCTGTCAAGGGTATGTATTACACCCCCCTGGGCTACTTCTTCTTCGGCAACACTACCAAGGGCTGAGTGAAAAGAAGCGATTGACCGCGGAGAGCGGCCGTCTACGGACGGCCGCTCTTTTTTATTCGGCCGCTCTGTTATAATTCCGCAAAATTTTGGGCGGGGCGGGCCGGTGCTATTTCGCTTTGCCCCTAAATATGGTATCATATAGAAAAACCGCTGGGGCCGTGTTTCGGAGGGCTGCGGCGTGAAAAAGGAGTGTGCAGAGATGGAAAGGACCTATATTACCATCGGTCGTCAGTTTGGCAGCGGAGGCCGTGAGGTCGGGAAAAAAGTGGCCCAGGCCCTGGGCATCCCTTACTACGATAAGGAGCTTTTGGCAGTGGCCGCCAAGGAGAGCGGACTGAGCCACCAGTTCCTCCAGGCCTATGATGAGCGGCCCACCAACAGCTTTTTTTACTCCCTGGTCATGGGCCAGCAGAATCTTCTTGTGGGAGCCCAGAACGTAACCGTGGAGCAACTGGCGGCCAAGGCGCAGCGGGATGCGGTGCAGTCTGTGGCCGACAAGGGAAGCTGCGTCATTGTGGGCCGCTGCGCCGACTACCTGCTCCGGGAGCGGGGGGGATTGCTGCGGGTCTTTATCTGCGCGGACTGGGACAAGCGGATCGACCGGGTGTGCCGCCGGGACGGCCTGGGCCAGAAAGAGGCTGAGGAGAAACTCCGCCGGATGGACAAGACCCGTGCGGCCTATTACAGTTTCCACACCGACCGGAAGTGGGGGGCGGCGGAGACGTATGATCTGTGCATCAACTCCTCCCGGAAGGGGCCTGACGCCACGGCAGATCTGATCCTGTCTTTTATCCGGGGCTGAGCACGAGGGGAGGCTTCTGTGTTGGGTAGCCTTTTGGGGCGGAGCCGGACGGTGCTCCGGGCGCTCCCCGGCGTATTCCGTGATCTGGCCGTCACCGTGATGCTGATGGCGGCGGCCTCCTTTGGAAGCGCCTTTCTTCTCCGCCACACCGGCGTGGAAAACAACTCCGCGCTGGTCTATGTTCTGGCGGTGGTGCTGATCTCCCGTCTGACGTCGGGTTATTTTTATGCGGTGTGCGCCTCTTTGGTGGCCGGGTTCTGCACCAACTATTATTTCATGTACCCCTATGCCAGTTTTTCACTGGAGTTTGCGGGCTATCCGGTGGCGATGCTCAGCATGGTGGCGATCTCCCTGGTGGTGTGCACCCTGACCACCCAGCTGAAAAACCAGGCAGAGGAGGCCGTCCGGCGGGAGCGGAACACCCGGGCGCTCTATGAGCTCAATGACCGGTTGGGACGGGAGAAAGCCGACATCCAGCGGGAGAAGGACCGGGAGACCATTCGGGGCAACATTCTCCGGGCGGTGTCCCACGATCTGCGCACGCCCCTCACCTCCATCTCGGGGGCTGCCGCCGTGCTGATGGAGAGCGGGGGGCGGGATCAGCGGGACCGGATGCTTCTGGAGGACATCAAGTCGGATGCGGATTCTCTCATCACCATGGTGGAAAACCTGCTGTCCGTGACGAGGATCCAGGGAGAGACCCAGATCAAGAAGCAGAGCGAGGTGCTGGAAGAAGTGGCGGGGGACGCAGTGCTGAAAGTCCGCCGGCGCTTTCCCGAGGCCGAGGTGGAGCTCCAACTGTCGGAGGACATTCTGCTGGTTCCCATGGATCCCATGCTGATCCAGCAGGTCATCTGCAACCTGCTGGAGAATGCCGTGCGCCACTCGGGAGACCCCACCGGGATCGTTCTGCGGCTTTACCGCCGGGGCGGGACGGCGGTGACCGAGGTGGCCGACCGGGGGCGGGGGCTGACTCCCGAGGTCCTGGAGGCGGTCCGGGCCGGCCGGCCGCTGTCCACCTCCACCTCCGGGGACGCCTCCCGGGGAATGGGCATCGGCCTGTCGGTCTGCCAGAGTATCGTCACTGCTCACGGCGGGGTGCTGGAGGCGGAAAACGGCTTGTCTGGAGGCGCTGTTTTTCGTTTTGATCTGCCCCTGAAGGAAGAGGAGGAAAGAGAATGGACGCAGCCTTGATCCTGGTGGTGGAGGATGAGCGCACCATCAGCAATTTTATCTGCCGGGCCCTGGTATCCGCAGGCTACAAGGCCCTCCCGGCCGCTACCGGCGGAGAGGCCATCACGTTGTTCTTCTCTCACCGGCCCGATCTGGTGCTGCTGGATCTGGGACTGCCCGACATGGACGGGCTGGAGGTTCTCCAACAAGTGGCCTCGGATCCCCAGCGGGAGACCCCGGTCATCATTCTCTCGGCCCGGGATCGGGAGAGCGAGAAGGTGAAGGCGCTGGACCTGGGGGCGGACGACTACATCGTCAAGCCCTTTGGCGTTCCGGAGGTGCTGGCCCGGATCCGCACTACCCTCCGTCATGCGGAGCGGGTGCGCTCTGCCACACATGGGGAGAAAAAACTGAGCTACCGGGTGAAGGATCTCACGGTGGACACCGCCCGGCACCAGGTCTTTGTGGGCGAGAAGGAGATCCACCTGACCCAGAATGAGTTCAAGATCCTGGAACTGCTGTGCCTGCACGCGGGAAAGGTACTCACCTACGACTTTATCATGAAGGAAGTATGGGGGCCCTATACCACCGGCGGCAACCAGATCCTGCGGGTCAACATGGCCAATATCCGCCGCAAGCTGGGGGAGAACCCATCTGAGCCCAAGTATGTTCTCACGGAACTGGGTATCGGCTACCGCCTGCTGGAAGAGGGGTAAGCCCCGCCGGGGCTTTTGCGCTTCCTTAACGGGAAGTCCCGCCCGTTGACACCAAATTAACGTCCTTTCGGATTATGATAATGGCAGAGAGGGGAGCACCCCCTCGACAACCGATCTGAGAGGAGCATTTTAAGATGGAAACCGTCCTGAATTCTCTGCTGGAGCCGCAGGAGAAAGTATTGTGGTTCGGCCGTCCGGAAAAGAGCAAGCTGCTGGAGGCCTACGACCGTAAACATCAGTTTGTCTTGTGGGGCGTGATGGCCGCATTTTTGATTTTGACCCTGGCTGTGGTCTTTCCCTATATGATCAAGATCGAACGGCCGCCCCAGGTCCTGGCGATCGCCTTTGCCGTCATTAACGCCGTTCCCGTCATCATGGCCATCCGACCCTGGATGGATCAGCGCCTTCTGGAGGGCAAGACCGTCTATGCGGTGACGGACCGCCGGGTCATTGCGGTGGTAAAGGAAAGCGTATATATTCTCCCCCGGCTGGGCACAGAGTGGATCATCACCCATCGGGACGGCGCCTGCGGGAACCTCCGCTTTGGAGCCGCCGCTTACGCCAAGGATCAGGACGACCGCGCGGATGCCGTGCTGGGCGTCATCGGCAGCAAGGATGGGCGTTCCACCAGCGGGCTGGTGTTTTACCACATCGCCGATGTGGATTCCGTGGCGGGCCTTCTCCAAAATGGGAAGCGCACCGCAGCTTGAATTTCGGTACTGTTCTCATTCATTCTTTCATCCCGAAAAGGGCGGCCGGAAACGGCCGCCCTTTTCGGCGCCGGAACAGCCAAAAACCGGGAGAGAAGAAACTCTTTTTTGTATAAAATGACTGTGAATACTGTGTTGCATTTTTTTGAAAACAGTGTATAATTATGCACATCAAGAAGAGGAACACAAAAGGAGCGAATTAATATGAAAAACTGGAAGAAGCTGATGGGTCTGGCCCTCTCCGCCGCCCTGAGCCTGTCTCTGCTCACTGCCTGCGGCGGCGGCGCCGCCGAGTCCGCTGCCCCCAGCGAAGCCCCCGCCGAGTCTGCCGCGGCTGAATCCGCTGCTCCGGAGAGTGCCGCCCCCACCAAACTGGTCTTCGGGACCTCCGCCGACTATCCCCCCTACGAGTTCCACATCCTGGACAACGGTGAGGACAAGATCGTGGGTATGGACGTGGCGCTGGCCCAGGCTATCGCCGAGGACATGGGTGCCGAGCTGGAGATCGTTGACATGAATTTCGACAACCTGCTCACCCTGATGGCCCAGGGCAAGTGCGACTTCGTCATCGCCGACATGGAGTCCACCCCCGACCGTGAGGCCGCTGCCGACGGCTCCGATCCCTACTATGAGGATCTGGCTCCCATGGTGGTGGTGAAGAAGGCCAACCTGGATCAGTACAAGACCATCGACGACTTTACCGGGAAGAACGTGGGCGCTCAGACCGGTACCAACAAGGCCCTCATCGTCACCGGTGGGGATGAGGAGACCGCCCCCATTCACATGACGGGCGCCAACCCAATCCTGCTGACCAACGTGGGCGACCTTATCAACCAACTGGTCTACGACAAGTGCGACGCGGTGGTGCTGGACGGCGCGGTGGCTGTGAAGTACGCCGAATCCAACCCTGAGCTGGCTGTGGTAGAAGGCGTGGAACTGGGTAAGGTGGGCCTGCCCTGCGTGTGGGTGGCCGACGGCGATCCCCAGGGCCTGCTGCCTGCCATCAACGAGACCATTGCCAAGCTGAAGGCCGACGGCTCCATCAAGACCTTCATGGAGGAGGCCGACGCCCTCAGCTCCGGCGCCATGAGCTGAGCCGCTCTTCCGAATTAAGATTTATCGGCATGCCGCGCGGGGCAGAAGCCCCGCGCGGCTGTGTCGCCGAAATGAGACAAAAAGGAGTACGCCATGTTTGACGCCATCGCGGCCTGGTATGAGGGGCTCTCCCCTGCCAGCTTTTTCAATTTTCACTTTCTGCCCAAGTATGCGGTCTATTTTATTCAGGGAGTGGAGTATACCCTGCTGCTGGCGGTGGTGTCGGTCCTGCTGGCCGTCCTCCCCGCTCTGCTGCTGGCTCTGATGCGCATGAGTAAAAACCGCCCCATCCGCTGGGTCTCCGGAGCTTATGTCTCGGTCATCCGCTCCACCCCGCTGCTGGTGCAGCTCTCCATTATCTTTTTCGGCGTTTTTAACGCCATCCGCATTCCAGCCATCAAGGTATTCGGTTTTGTGGACCTGTCCTATTTTATCCCCGGCGTGGTGGCCCTGGCCATGAACAGTTCGGCCTACGTGGCGGAGATCTTCCGGGCGGGGATCCTGGCGGTGGACGGCGGACAGATGGAGGCCGCCCGCTCTCTGGGCCTGCCCAAAGGAAAGGCCATGCAGCTGGTGGTTCTGCCTCAGGCCATCAAGAACATTCTCCCCGCCCTGGCCAACGAGGTGGTGACCATGGTCAAGGAATCCTCCATCTGCATGGTGCTGGGGATGCAGGATCTGATGTGGGGCGCCAAAACGGCGGCCGCCAGCAGCTTTGTCACCCTGGGCCCCTATGTGCTGGCCGCATTGATCTACTTTGCCATCAACTTCCCCGCCGGGAAGGCCATTGAAGTCATCGAAAGGAGGATGCGCCGTGGAGACCAGCGATAAGCTCATCCGGGTCAGCCATGTGACCAAGGAATTCAGCAACGGGGCCGTCCGGGCTTTGAATGACTGCTCCCTTACGGTGTCCAAGGGGGAGGTCGTGACCATCATCGGCCCCTCCGGTTCGGGAAAATCCACCCTTCTCCGGTGCCTCAACCTGCTGGAGGTGCCCACCTCAGGCACAGTCACCTTCCACGGGGTGGACATCACAGACCCCAAGACCGACATCGACCTCCACCGCCGGAAGATGGGGATGGTGTTCCAGCACTTCAACCTCTTCCCCCACATGACGGTGCTGAAAAACATCACGCTGGCCCCCGTGCAGCTGGGGCTGTGCACCGAAGCCCAGGCCCAGGAGAAGGCCAGGGTGCTCCTGGAGCGGGTGGGCCTGCCCGACAAGGCCGACGAATACCCCATCCGGCTCTCCGGAGGCCAGAAGCAGCGCATTGCCATTGTCCGGGCGCTGGCCATGGAGCCCGAGGTCATGCTGTTTGACGAGCCCACCTCTGCCCTGGACCCCGAGATGGTGGGAGAGGTGCTGGAGGTCATGAAGACTCTCGCCAAAGAGGGCATGACCATGGTTGTGGTGACCCATGAGATGGGCTTTGCACGGGAGGTCGGCGACCGGGTGATCTTTATGGCCGACGGCACCATCCTGGAGGAGAACACACCAGAGGAGTTCTTTGCGCACCCCAGAGAGCAGCGGACGCAGGAATTTTTGT
>NZ_JBNPLQ010000027.1:0-36588 GCF_050313575.1 Candidatus Pseudoscillospira sp. SGI.172
TTCGACAGTCTCAAGGATGCCGCCCCGTCGGGGCGGCATCCTTCTTTTATTTTTTAAATTTCCGGCTCTGGGCCACCGCCAGCTCGTCGCAGCGGTTGTTGTACCGGTTCTCCGCGTGCCCCTTCACCCAGTGCAGATTCACGGTGTGATAATCGCACAGCTCCAGCAGCCGCTCCCACAGATCAGGGTTGAGCGCCGGTTTTTGATCGGATTTGATCCAGCCCCGGGCCTTCCAGCCCTTGGCCCATCCCTTTTGGAGGGCGTCGATGACGTACTTGGAATCGGAGTAGAGCTCCACCGCGCAGGGTTCCTTCAGGGCCTCCAGCGCAGTGATGACGCCGGTGAGCTCCATGCGGTTGTTGGTGGTGTGCCCCTCGCCGCCGGAGAGCTCCTTTTCAAACTCCCCGTACCGGAGAATGGCGCCCCAGCCGCCTGGGCCGGGGTTTCCGGAGCAGGCTCCGTCGGTGTAGATGGTGACAGTTTTCATAGCTCTTTGAGAATTTCCTTCCGCTTTTCCTCAAACTCCTCAGTGGTGATGAGCCGCTGGTCATAGAGGCCCTGGAGCTTTTTCAGCCGCGCCTCGGGATCCTCCCCGGCCTCATGGTCGTCCTCGATGTCGATCTTGGGACCGACATATCCCTTCCCGAAGGCCTGATAGAGATTCATCCCCGTGATGCCTACGGCGATCAGCGTCCACAGGATGCCGAAAGCTCCAAAGGTCGGGATGGCCACAAAGAGGCCGATGAGAACAAAAATCCCACCCACCACGCCGCCGAACACCCCGCTGGCCTTGCTGGGGCGGTAGGTCACCCGCCGCCTCATGTCTGCTCTCCCAGGATCTCCTTCCGGCGGGCCTCGTAGTCGGCCGGGCTGATCCACTTTTTCTCCAGAAGGTAGTCCAGTTCTTTGAGCTGGGCGTCATGGTTGACCGTCTGAGTGGGCGTCACGGAAAGGGCGGCCAGTTGGGCCTCCAGCTTCAGAATGCGGGCATTGTACTCGTCTTTGGTGATCAGCCGCTGGATGTAAAGCATTTTTTCCTTCTTCATCCGGGCGCGGATCCCCTCTTCGGTATTGTCCTCTTCACTGCTGGTGAAGAACCCCATTCCTTACTCCCCCTTTTCCTCGTCCGCGGGAATTTCTCCCTCGGCGCTTTCCTCTTCCTCGTGGTCGGTGCGGGCGATGGAGATCACCTTGACCCCCTCGTCCAGGTTCATGAGCTTCACGCCCTGGGCGCTGCGGCTGTAGCTGTTGATCCCGGCGCACTCCATGCGGATGATGACGCCGGCGTCGTTGATGATGAGGATGTCGTCTCCGTCATTGACCACCTTCAACCCCACCAGGGGGCCGGTCTTGTCGGTGACCTGATAGCCCTTCAGGCCGTAGCCGCCCCGCTTCTGTGGGCCGTCGCCGCGGATATATTCATCCATCTCGGTGCGCTTGCCGTAGCCGTTTTCCGTCACCATGAGCACGTGGTGGTCGTACTTGGCCCGGGCCGCGCCGATGACGTAGTCCCCCTGGCGCAGGCGGATGCCCATGACGCCGCAGGCGTCCCGGCCCATGCAGCGCACGTCGTCCTCCTGAAAGCAGATGGTCATCCCATTGTGGGTGGCGATCAGAATGGCCTGCTCGCCGTCGGTCTCCCGGACGGCGATGAGCTCGTCATCGGGATCCAGGGTGATGCAGCGGATGCCGGCCTTCCGGGCGGTGAAGATGGCGGAGAGCTGGATGCGCTTTACTGTGCCCTTCCTGGTCACCATCACCAGATACCGGTCCTCCGGGAACTGGCGCAGATGGATCATGGCGGTGACCTTCTCCCCGGCCTCCAGCGGCAGGACGTTGACGATGGCCGTACCCTTGGCCGTCCGGCCGGACTCGGGGATCTGGTAGCCCTTCTTCCGGTGGACCTTGCCCTTATTGGTGAAAAACAGGAGGAAATCGTGGGTGGAGGAGGTGAATACCGTCTCCACATAATCCTCCTCCTTGGTGGCCATGGCGGTGATGCCCTTGCCGCCCCGCTTCTGGGTGCGGTAGGTGGAGGCGGGCACGCGCTTGATATAGCCCCCGGCAGTGAGGGTAAAGACGCACTCCTCTTCCTCGATGAGGTCTTCGATGTCGATCTCGTCCTCCACGTCCTGGATCTCGGTGCGCCGCTCGTCGCCGAACTTGTCGGCGATGGCCTGAAGCTCGCCCTTGAGCACCTGACGGATCATCTCGTCGCTGCCCAGCAATTTCTGATAGTAGGCGATGCGCTCTTCCAGTTCCTTGTACTCGTTTTCCAGCTTCTCCCGGTTGAGGCCCTGGAGGGCGATGAGGCGCATGTCACAGATGGCCTGGGCCTGCACGTCGTCCAGCTGGAAGCGGTCCATCAGGTTTTCCTTGGCGTTGTCATAGCTGGTGCGGATGATACGGATGACCTCGTCAATATTGTCCTGGGCGATCATCAGACCCTCCAGCAGATGGGCCCGCTCCTGGGCTTTCCGGAGGTCGTACCGGGTCCTGCGGACGATGATCTCCTCCTGGAACTTGAGGTATTCATCGATGATGTGCCGCAGAGAGAGGATCCGGGGCTGGGACTGGTCGTTCACCAGGGCCAGCATGTTGATGGCAAAGGAGCTCTGGAGCTGGGTCTGGGCGAAGAGCCGGTTGAGCACTACCTGGGGATTGGCGTCCCGCTTGAGCTCAATGACGATGCGCATGCCGTTGCGGTCGGTCTCGTCCCGCAGGTCGGAGATGCCCTCCAGGCGCTTGTCCTCCACCTGCTCGGCCATGTTCTTGATGAGCATCCGCTTGTTGACCTGGTAGGGGAGCTCGGTGACGATGATGCGGACGCGGTCCTTGCCGAACTCCTCAAATTCGGTGCGGGCCCGGACGATGACCTTGCCCCGGCCGGTGGCGTAGGCGGCCCGGATGCCCGAGCGGCCCATGATGATGCCCTGGGTGGGGAAATCGGGGCCCTTGACATGCTCCATGAGGTCGGCCAGCGTGGCTTCGGGGTCGTCCAGCACCTTGATGCAGGCGCCGATGACCTCCCGGAGGTTGTGGGGGGGGATGTTGGTGGCCATACCCACGGCGATGCCGGAGGAACCGTTCACCAGGAGGTTGGGAAAGCGGCAGGGGAGCACCCGGGGTTCTTTCCGGGTCTCATCAAAGTTTGGGTCCCAGTCCACCGTGTCCTTGTCGATGTCCCGGAGCATTTCTTCGGAAATTTTGGACAGCCGGGCCTCGGTATAACGATAGGCGGCGGGGGGATCTCCATCCACGGAACCAAAGTTGCCGTGGCCGTCCACCAGCATGTAGCGCATGGAGAAATCCTGAGCCAGGCGGACCAGGGCGTCGTACACCGACTGGTCGCCGTGGGGGTGGTACCGGCCCAGCACATCGCCCACGCAGGTGGCCGACTTTTTAAAGGGCTTGTCGTGGGTGAGGTTGTCCTCATACATGGCGTACAGGATGCGCCGGTGCACGGGCTTCAGACCGTCCCGCACGTCGGGAAGGGCCCGGCCCACGATCACGCTCATGGCGTATTCAATATAGGATTTCTCCATTTCCGGGACCAGAGGGGAACTGACGATGGCCTGTTCCGGGAAACGGATCTCCTCGGGATCGTATTGGGGTTTCTTACTCATTTGCAAAACAGCCTTTCTTTCTCAAAGAAGAACGGGAATTTTCACGGTGCCCCGCCGTCTGTGTCTCAGTAGTCCAGATTGACGGCGTACTTGGCGTTCTTTTCGATAAACTCCTTCCGGGGCTCCACCTTTTCCCCCATCAGGATGGTGAAGGTCTCGTCGGCGGCCACGGCGTCGTCCAGCTCGATGCGCCGGAGGGTCCGCTTCTCCGGGTCCATGGTGGTCTCCCACAGCTCGTGGGGGTTCATCTCGCCCAGACCTTTATACCGGCTGATGTCGATCTTGGCGCCGGGGTTGTCCCCCCGCAGCTCGGCGGACACCCGATCCCGCTCCTCGTCAGAGTAGGCCACCCGGGTCTGCTTGCCCCGGCTGAGCTTATAGAGGGGAGGGACGGCGGAGTAGACGTAGCCTTGCTCGATGAGGGGCCGCATGAACCGGAAAAAGAAGGTCAGCAGCAGGGTGCGGATGTGCGCGCCGTCCACATCGGCATCGGCCATGATGATGATCTTGTGATAGCGCAGGCGGGAGAGGTCGAACTCGTCCCCAATGCCCGCGCCCAGCGCCGTGATGACCGGCTGGAGCTTGTCGTTGCCGTAGACCTTGTCGGCCCGGGCCTTCTCCACATTGAGCATCTTGCCCCACAGGGGGAGGATGGCCTGGAACCGGGAGTCCCGGCCCTGGGTGGCCGAGCCGCCGGCGGAGTCGCCCTCGACGATGTAGAGCTCGGTGAGCTCTGGGTTTACCTCGTTGCAGTCCCGCAGCTTGTCTGGCATGGCCGCGCCGCCCAGGGCGGTCTTGCGGCGGATGGATTCCCGGGCCTTTCGGGCGGCCTCTCTCGCCCGGTTGGCCGTGAGCGCCTTGTCCAGAATGGCCCGGCCCACACCGGGGTTCTCTTCCAGAAATTCCGTGAGCTTTTCGGTGACCACCGAATTGACCAGGGTCCGGATCTCGGAGTTGCCCAGCTTGGCCTTGGTCTGGCCCTCAAACTGGGCGTTGGTGAGCTTGACGGAGATCACGCAGCACAGGCCCTCCCGGCAGTCCTCGCCGGAGACCTTCTCCTCGTTTTTCAAAAGGCCGATCTTTTTTCCGTAGTTGTTGAGCGCGGCGGTGAGGGCCCGCTTGAAGCCCTCCTCATGCATGCCTCCTTCCGGGGTGTGCACGTTGTTGGCAAAGGACAATATCAGCTCATTGTAGCTGTCGTTGTACTGCATGGCCACCTCGGCCATGGAATCCTCCCGCTGGCCGGACATGTAGATGACCTTCTCATGCAGGGGAGTCTTGGTCCGGTTGAGCCAGGTGACAAATTCCCGGATGCCGCCTTCATAGCACATCTCGTCCCGCTGCTCCCGGCCGGGGCGCAGGTCCTCGGTGGTGATGTGGAGCCCGGCGTTGAGGAAGGCTTCCTCCCGCATCCGGGTGTGGAGGATGTCATACTCATAGACGGTGGTGTCGGTAAACATCTCCGGATCGGGTTGGAACACCACCTCGGTGCCGGTTTTTTCGGTGGCGCCGATCACGGTCATTTCCTGGGTCACGCGGCCCCGGGAAAACTTCATTTCATAGATTTTGCCGTCCCGGTGGACCCGGACCTCCAGCCACTCGGACAGGGCGTTGACCACGCTGGCGCCCACGCCGTGAAGGCCGCCCGAGACCTTATAGCCGCCGCCGCCGAATTTGCCGCCGGCGTGAAGGATGGTATAGACCACCTCCAGGGCGGGCTTTCCGGTCTGGGCCTGGATATCCACGGGGATGCCCCGCCCGTCGTCTGTGACTTTGATGATGTCCCCGGGCAGAATGGTCACCGTGATGTGCCTGCAGTAGCCGGCCAGCGCCTCGTCGATGGCGTTGTCCACGATCTCATAGACGAGATGGTGAAGTCCGGAGGACGAGGTGGAGCCGATATACATGCCCGGTCTCTTCCGGACGGCCTCCAGGCCCTCCAGAACCTGGATCTCCGAGGCGTCATACTCGTGACTGGTCTGCGTCACGCTGTCTTCCCAATGTTCTTCTGTCATAGATTAACCTCCTGGTCGTTTGCGGAGTGCGGGAAACCGTTTTTTTTTGCAAAACGGTTTCCTCCACTCCGCAAATCGCTTGTCTTTCTATTGTCGGGATCTCGGTCCGCTCACTCGAAGCCGCGGCCTTCCATCCGCCCTTTCAGGGTGGCGGAAGAGAGCTGGGAGAGGTACACCATAGGTTCCTCCCCCTTCTTTTTACACAGGGCAAAGGACTTGGGCAGCTCTCCGCTGACGCTCACCACCCGCCCCGCCTTCTCCGCCCGCTCCAAAAAAGAACGGGTAAGGTGAGAATAGGAGGAGTTATCCAGATCAAAGATGCCGATCACATCCCGATAGGGCACCACCACCGACTGTCCCAGATGGAGATACATAGCTTTCCTCCCATGTTACGTTTGCTTTTTCTTTCGGATCACACGGGGCTTCCAAAGCCTTTTCCAGATCCTCCAGCCCGCGAAAATCCCCACAAAAAGCCCCGCCGCGGGCAATCCGGGAAAAAAGAGCAAAGTCTCCAGAGGCGCGCCGCCGCCCTCCTCGCTCCAGCCGAAGTAACGAAACAGAGTCACCGCCGCTGCGCCCGCGGCCGCGATCGCGGGCGGCAGATACCGCCAGAACCGTTTTTTGGGAAACCGGCAGAGTGCGTATTCCAAAACCGCCCCCGCTGCCAGAGGGGCCAGAAAAAGCATGAGTAGGATGGGCATACAGGCTCCTTTATTCCGTTAACGTTCCGCCCCGCACCTGGAAGCGCTTGCCGTCCCGGGCGAGTTTTTTATCGTCTTCGCAGCAGGTGATGAATACCTGTCCGCCGGTGATCCGCTCCAACACAAAGGATTGCCGTCTTTGATCCAGTTCAGACAGCACATCATCCAGCAGCAGCACCGGCCATTCCCCGGTGTCCTCCCGAAAAAGCTCCCGGCAGGCCAGCTTCAGGGAGAGCGCCGCTGTACGTGTCTGTCCCTGAGAGGCAAACTGCCGGGCACTCTGCCCGTCAATCTCCACAGCCAGATCGTCCTTATGAGGTCCAGACAGGCACTGCCGGGCCTCCAGCTCGGCCCTCCGGTGGGACTGCTGATGTTCCATCAGCTCTTCCAGCAAGATCTTGGCGGGAGCCTCCGGGTCCGAGACGGTGGAGACCGTCTCATACCGCAGTTCCAGCTTTTCCCGCCCACCGGAAAAATTGCTTTGAATGGGTGGCGCCAGCGCGGATAGTCGCTTGATGAAATGGGCCCGGTAATGGATCAGCACCGCTCCCACCTGAGCCATCCGCAGATTGAAGTCGTCCAGGGTGTCCAGCAGGGAGGGCTTTTCCTCCCAGTCCCGCAGAATGCGGGTCTTTTGCTCATAGAGACGCCGGTATTCCGCCAGCGCCCCGGCGTACCGGGGCCGAAGCTGACAGATGCCGTCGTCCAGGAACCGCCGCCGCTCAGCCGCCCCCGCCCGGATCAGAGAGAGATCCTCCGGGCAGAAGAGAATGGTATTGAGCACCTGAGACAGCTCGGCGGCCGACTTGAGCTTGACCCCGTTGGAGAGCAGCTGCCGCCGCTCCCCCCGGTGGAGTTTGGCCTCCAGCGTGAATTCCCGGCCCCGGGCGGAAACCTCTCCCTTCAAAAAGGCATAATCCACCCCGAAGCGGATGAGTTCCCGGTCATACCGGGCCCGGTGGCTCCGGGCGGAAGAGAGATAGGCCACACCCTCCAGCAGATTGGTCTTGCCCTGGGCATTCTCCCCGCAGATCACATTGACTCCGGGGGAAAAATCGGCCGCGGCGTGGATATAATTGCGGAAAAAATCCAGTTCCAGGGTTTTGACGATCATTGGACGGTGAGCCTCACGCCCTCCAGCTCGGCCACGTCGCCCGGGCGCATTTTTTTGCCCCGCTGGGTACAGGTCTCTCCATTGACCTTGACCTCTCCGTTTTGAATGAGCTGCTTGGCCTCTCCGCCGGTTCCGGTCAGGGCGGCAAACTTCAAAAGTCCCTCCAGCTTGATATACTCCGTGGAGATCTTAACGGTCTCTTCCCGCATAGCTCCGCTCCTTTCTTTTGTCCTCAGGGCGATGGGTTCAGCCCGCGCTCAGCCGCACGGGAAGTACCATGAACAGATAGGGCTCTGCCCCCTCCTCGGCGTCCACGGGGACAATGACACAGGGGGAGGAGCTGGTGCCCAGTTTCAGCAGGGCCCTGTCGGTGGGCACCGCCTTCAACGCGTCCATCAGCAGGCGGTTATTGAAGCCGATCTTCAGATCCCCGCCGCTCCCCTCCACGGGGCAGCGGTCGGAGGCGTCTCCGATGGCGGTGCGGGTGGTAAGAAAAATGGAGCCGTCCTCCATGGTGCAGCGCAGGGGACTCTTGAATTTCTCGCTGATGATCAGGCTCACCCGGTCGATGGAGGCCATGAGCTGCCGCACGTCAGCGGTGAGCAAAACCGTACTCTTCCGGGAGATGGCCTGGCGGTAATCCAGGAACTCTCCCTCCAGACGCCGGGTCACCAGCAGGGTGGAACCCACCTTGAAGAGCACATGCCGGGCGCCGGTAGTCACCAGCGCAGTCTCCTCGGTGTCGGAGCAGATCCCCTTCACCTCGTTGAGCGCCGCGCCTGGGACCACAAAGGAAAAGTCCATCCCGGGCTTGTTTTCCAGTTTTTCCCTTCTGATAGCCAGCCGCTGGCCGTCCACCGACACCACTGCCAGGGTGTCCCCGATGACCTCAAAGAGGGAGCCGGTGAGGATGGGGCGGCTTTCGTTGTCGCTGACGGCAAACAGGGTCCGTCCGATCATGTCGGCCAGAGTGGACTGGGGGAGCTCCAGGGCGTTCTGCCGTTCCACGGCCGGGAGCTCCGGAAATTCCTCCGGGTCGATGCCCTGGATGTTGAATTCACTCATTCCACACTGGATGTGGACGGTGAGGTCTTCCGAGGAGAAGGTGACCATATCATCGGGAAGCCGGCGGACGATCTCGCCGAACAGGCGGGAGGAGAGGACCAGGGATCCTCCTTCGCTCACCTGGGCGGGGACCACGGTACGGATCCCGGTCTCCAGATTATAGCCGGTGAGCCGCAGCTCGCTGTCGGCTTCCAGCAGGATCCCTTCCAGGGCGGGGATAGAGCTTTTGGACGCGGCCGCCCGGGCGGAGACGGCGATCGCCGCCTGGAGCAGGGCTTTTTCACAAGAGAATTTCATGCTTCGGTACCTCCGTTCGTCTCTCTCTCCGCAAGGAGAGGAGAGGATTTTTGTCGTAATAGTAAGCCGTAGGGAAAATTATTGTGGAAAACCGTAAATTCTCCTTTTCCCGCAAGGGTTTGACCGTCCACAGCCCGTGTGGAGAAAAACAGAAGGGTTTCCACAGCCAAGAGAAAAGAAAAAAAGATTTCCACATGGGAATGTCCACATTTCCACAAAATACGGTGTGTTTGTGGAAAAAAGTATTTTCTTGTCTGTCCGCCGTGGAGAGACAGATCACTCGTACCGGGCGTTGATGTTGGCGTTGATGTCCTTGATGACTTCCGCCATTTCCGGGGACTGCTTGGTCAGCCGTTCGATGCGCTCGATGGAGTGCATGACAGTGGTGTGGTCTCTTCCGTCAAATTCCCGGCCCACTTCCTTCAAAGAGAGGTTGGTCATGCGGCGGATCTCATACATGGCGATCTGGCGGGCCAGAACGGTGTCTTTGTTTCGGGCCTGCCCCCGGATGTCCTGGGCCTCGATATTGTAGAATTTGCCCACCTCTTCGATGATGACGTCGGCCGAGGGCAAAAATTCCGTCTTGTCCTTGAACATGTCCCGTACGGCCCGGGTGACGGTGTCCACATCCACCTGCTCCCCCATGAGCTCCTGAAAGGCGAGGATCTTGTTGACGGTGCCCTCGATCTGCCGGACGTTGGCGGTAATGTTGTCCGCAATGTAGCGGAGCACCGGGTCGGGGAGGTTCATGCCCCGGCGGATGGCCTTGTTTTTGATGATGGCCACCCGGGTCTCATAGTCGGGGGGCTGCACATCCACGGGCAGGCCCCACTCGAACCGGGTCTTGAGCCGGTCGTCCAGCCGGAGCATCTCCTTCGGGGGGCGGTCTGCGGTAAAGACGATCTGCCGCCCGGCCTCGTAGAGGGTGTTGAAGGTGTGGAACATCTCTTCCTGGGTGGATTCCCGCCCGGCGATGAACTGTACGTCGTCCATGAGGAAGATGTCGGCGGAGCGGAATTTTTCCCGAAACTCCTGGTTCCGGCCCTCCCGGATGGCGGCGATGAGCTCGTTGGTGAAGGAGTCTCCCTTGATGTAGACGATGCGGTAATCCGGGTATTTTTCATGGATGGAGTGGGCGATGGCGTAGAGCAGATGGGTCTTGCCCAGGCCGGATTCGCCGTAGATGAAGAGGGGATTGTAGCTCTTGGCCGGCTCGTCGGCCACGCTCCTGGCTGCGGCGTAGGCAAACTTGTTGGAGGAGCCCACCACAAATTTGTCAAAGGTGTACTCCTCCGTCCCGGGAAGGAAAACGTTGTCCTTGGGCTTGGAGAGAGATTCCTTTTCCCCCTCGCCCAGAACCTTCACGTCAAAATCCGCGGAAAAAAGCTCCCGCAGCGCCTTTTGAATGGCGGAGCGGTAGCGGGAGATGATGATATCCCGTTTGAAGTTGGAGGGGGTATACAAAACAAAGCTGTCCTCATCCAGAGAGAGGGCCTCGGCGTCGTCGAACCAGGTGCTCAGAGTGGTGGCGGTCAGGTCGCCTTCCATAAGCTTTAAAACCCTTGTCCAAATTTCGGCGGCGGAATTCATGTTATGGCTCACCCGTTTCTGTTTTCAAAATATACTTTATTATTATACCAAACACACGCACACTTGGCAACGAAAAACCGGGGCTTCCGGTTGAAAATTTTCCACGCTTTTCAGGAAAGTTGTGGGTCATTTTTGTAAAAACACAAGATATTGGGGACCATAGAAAAATAAGAACAAAAAAAACCGGAAAAGGAGGTTGACAGGGGATTTATTTATCAAGTATAATACCATTTGCGCCTTCATCAGCGCATGATAACTTTGACGACCGCGTCCGGCGCAGGCCGGGCGTTGTGGTAAGGGGGAGCTTTGCTCCGCCAGAATGAGTACAGGAGGTGTACCAAAATGGTTCGTACCTATCAGCCCAAAAAGCGTCAGCGCAGCAAGGTCCACGGATTCCGCAAGCGCATGGCGACTGCGAATGGCCGCAAGGTGCTGTCCCGGCGCCGCCGCGAAGGCCGTGTCCGTCTGACTCACTGAGATGGCAACCAAATAGGGCATTTTATGCGGGGCGGTGGAACTTTTTCTACCGCCCCTGCGGTGCATGGAGAGAAGTAGAAGGGGAGACGAGGGATGCTGCACACCAGGTCCATGAAGGAAAATCATCTGTTTCGCCGCCTCTACGCCAAGGGGAAAAGCGCGGTCAGCCCCTGTCTGGCCGTCTATGTGCGGAAAAATAACCTGGGTGTGACCCGGCTGGGGTTCACCGTAGGGACCAAGGTGGGGAAGGCCGTGCGCCGGAACAAGGTGCGCCGCCGGATCCGGGAGGCCTATCGGATCCACGAAGGCCGGATGGCCCCCGGCTGGGACATTGTCGTGGTGGCCCGGGTCAAGGCCGCATTTGCGCCTTATTCCGAATTGGAGCGGGAGCTGCTCCGCCTGCTGGACAGGCTGGGTGTTTACCGAAAGGGCGAGACCACTTGAAGCGTATTTTTCTGTGGCTGATCCGATTTTATCAGCGCAATATTTCTCCCGCCCGACCCTCCTGCTGCCGGTTTATCCCCACTTGCTCGGCCTATGCTCTGGAGGCGGTGGAGAAATACGGCGCGTGGAAGGGCGGTCTTTTGGCCGTGCGCCGCGTTCTGAAGTGCCAGCCGTTTCACCGGCAGGAGAGCATCGAGTATGATCCTGTTCCATAAGGAGCCGCCGGATTGCCTTTGCGGTTCCGACATGCAAATGAAAAGATTGTGGAGGCCATGTCTATGGATTTCGCCTATTATGCCCTGACCCCCTTCACCTGGCTGCTGATGTTTTTTTATCAGTTCTTCAACAGCTACGGTGTCGCGCTGATCCTATTTGCCCTGGCGGTGAAGCTGATCCTTTACCCGCTCTCCCTCAAGGGAAAGCGGAGCATGATCCAGATGAACATGCTCTCGGGCAAGCTCCAGAAGCTGCAAAAGCAGTACGGCAAGGATCAGGCCCGCTACAATGAAGAGGTGCAGAAGCTCTACGCCAAGGAGAAGGTCAACCCCATGGGGGGCTGTCTTTGGTCCATGCTCCCCCTGGCGATCCTGCTCCCCCTGTACGCCATTATCCGCCAGCCCCTGAAGTACATGATGGGACTCTCTGTGGATCAGATCACCACCATTGCCAACACGGTGGACTGGAACACGGTGGCGGTGAATATGGGCTGGACCACCCAGCAGCTGGTGGAGAAGGCCGGAAATGTGTTCTCCAATACCGGCTACAACCAGCTTTATCTGGCATCCCTCATCACCCCTGAAAACCTGGCCTCCATCCAGGCCGCCGTGGGAGAGACCGCCAAGGAGATTTTCTCCATCAACTTCAATTTCTTCGGGATCGAGCTCTCTCAGGTGCCTCAGCTGAAGTTCTGGGCCCACGGGATGAGCTGGGCCGCCGTCGGCCTGTTCCTGATCCCCGTGATCTCCGGCGTGACCAGCCTTGTTTTCTCTCTCATCTCCACCAAGACCAACAACATGAATCAGCAGCAGCCCCAAAACGCCCAGGCGGCAACGACCACCCGCACCATGATGATCATTTCCCCCATCATCTCTTTGTGGATCGGCTTTTCCATGCCGGCCGCTCTGAGCGTTTACTGGGTGGCCAATAACCTTTTGGGCATGCTCCAAGAGCTCATCTGCGCCAAGGTTTTGAAGAAGGACTATGAGAAGGCCGCGCAGATGCAGCGGGAACGGGAGCTGGAGGAAAAGGAAGAGGAGAAACGTCTGCGCCGGGAGAGGGCCGAGGAACGCGCCCGCCAGGCGGAAGAGGCCCGGAAGAACAAAAACAGGAAGAAGGAAAAGGAAGAGAGTGAGGACAAGGTCCCCGCTTCTGTCCGTGAGGCCAGTCGGGTGGGCATCCGTCAGTATGCCCGCGGCCGTGCCTATGATCCCAACCGCTACGGCACTGTGACTCCGTATCATGAAGACGTGGCTGCCGGTATTTTGAAAAAGATCGAGGAACTGCCCGAGGAGGAGGCTCCCGCGGAGATCCCCGCGCCGGAAGAGGAAGCTGTTGTGGAGGCTCCGGTGGAAGAGACCGTCATCTCCACCGGGGAGGCTTCTGAGGAACCGGAGACCGGCACCCCCAAGGAAGATTGAGTGATCCCTACGGGAAGGAGATAAAAACCATGCAGAAATCAATCGAGTGCACTGGTAAAACCGAGGAGGCGGCCATCGCCGCCGGCCTGAAGCAGTTGGGTCTCGCCCGGGAAGAGGTATCCGTGGAGGTTCTGGAGCTGGCCAAGTCCGGCTTTCTGGGGATCGGCGGAAATCCCGCCAAGGTGAAGGTGACCTATGAAGTTCCCGATGAACCGGAAGCACCCGCAGCACCTGCGGCGGTGGCGGAGGCTCCGAAGGGTGAGCCTGCGGACGTCCCGGCTCCCGCGCCGGAGAAAGTCGAGTTTGCGGCAGCGCCGTGCGGGGAGGACCCCCAGGCGGAGAAGATCGCAGCCTTCCTCAGCGGGCTTCTGGAGCGGATGGAGATCCAGGCCGAGCCCCAGGTCACGAGGAACGACGAAGGGGATTATCTGGTGGATCTGGTGGGTAAGGACCTGGGCGGCGTCATCGGCCGCCGGGGCGAGACGCTGGACGCCATCCAGCAGCTCACCGGCTACGCTGTCAATCACGGCCAGGCCAAGCGAATCCGCGTTCGTGTGGACGCGGAGCACTACCGCGCCAAGCGGGAGGAGTCCCTGGAGCGGATGGCCCACCGGGTGGCCGACAAGGTGGTGCGCTACCGCCGGAACGTGACTTTGGAGCCCATGAATGCCTACGAGCGCCATGTGGTCCATACCGCGCTTCAGGAGCGGGCCGATGTGACCACTTACTCCATCGGCACCGAGCCCAACCGCCGCACCGTGGTGGCTTACAGCCAGGGCGAGCACCGGAACTGAGTGAAATGGAAAAGAGGACTTCCGCCCGGGATGGGCGGAAGTCCTCTTTTTTGCGGAAAAACGAAAAAATGATCCACAAAGAAACGAAAAATGAGGAAAGATCCCCGCTGTTTTGGGCGACAGCGGGGATCTTCACGCTTTTTTACAGGGTTTTTACCACATTTTCCAGGTAGTTTGGGGAAAACTCCTCGGCCCTGCCCGCATCGCAGGCGGCCGCCAGGGCCGGGTCGATGGGGAGACGGGCCAGCACCTCCAGGGCGTGGAGCTCGGCGATGTCGTCGATATGGCTCTCACCGAAGATGGCGTGGCGCTTGCCGCAGTCGGGACACTGAAAGTAGCTGTAATTCTCCACCAGGCCCAGGATGGGGATGTTCATCATCTCGGCCATCTTGACGGCCTTTTCCACGATCATGCTCACCAGCTCCTGGGGGGAGGTCACGATAATGATGCCGTCCACCGGCAGGGACTGAAAGACGGTGAGGGGCACGTCGCCCGTCCCGGGAGGCATGTCTACGAACATATAGTCCACATCGCCCCACTGCACGTCGGTCCAGAACTGCTTGACGGTGCTGGCGATGAGGGAACCCCGCCAGACTACGGGATCGCTCTCGTTTTCCACCAGCAGGTTGAGGCTCATGAGCTTGATGCCGGTCCTGGTGGAGACGGGGAAGATGCCCTCGTCGTTGCCCATGGCCCGATCATGGATGCCGAAGGCTTTGGGGATGGAAGGGCCGGTGATGTCGGCGTCCAAAATGGCGGCCTGTTTGCCCTGCTTCTGACAGGCGGCAGCCAGGGAGGCGGTGACCAGGCTCTTGCCGACGCCGCCCTTGCCGCTCATGACGGCGATCACCTTTTTTACGTGGGAGCGGGGGTTGGCCGCGGCCTTGAAGTCAAAGTCCGCGCTCCGCTCAGAGCAGCTCTCCCCGCAGGAAGAGCAGTCGTGGGTACATTCTGCCATGCTGATCGGTCTCCTTTGTATTTGTGATATGGGTTATTTGTAGTGATAGCTTCCCCCGCCGATGAACTCCCGGAGGATGGAATTTTTGGCCACCAGGGCCGGATCCACCGCCTCAAACCAGTCAAAGGCGGCGATGAGATCCAGCAGCTCGGCCCGCCGCTGGTTTTCCTGGGGGACCGCCTTCAGGATGGGGAGGGCGTAGTTCTTCATCACGGAAACCTCGTAGGGCAGAGAGGAATCCACAATGACGTCGGCGGTATTTTTATAGGGAGAGATATAGAGCTTTTCTCCCCGGCGGACGTTGGCCCACATGGCCAGGGTGGTGGAGACCTCGGTGCCCCGGAAGTTATAGTCCCGCACCGCCCGCCGGGTCAGCCGCATCCAGGTGCCCTTGAAGCGGAGCGTCCCCTCTTCCATGACATTGGAGCGGGCGGAGATATAGAGCTTGGTGGCCTCCGGATGGGGCCCGGCAATGCCGGGGCCCAGGGCGTGGATCCCCTCGAAAATGGCGATCTCGTTTTTTTCCAGCCTCAGGGGACGGCCCCGGTCGTCGTTGCGCATCTGCCGGGAAAACTCAAATTTGGGGACTATGACCTCTTCGCCCCGGGACAGGCGGGTAAAGCTTTCGTCCAGCAGCTCCATGTCCAGGCACAGGGGGGATTCAAAATCCAGGTCGCCCTCCGGCGTCCGGGGGGCTGTTTTGGGATCGGGGGTCATGAAGTAGTTGTCCAGAGAGACGGTGTGGGTGTTGACTCCCCGGCGCTCCAGCTCCTCTTCGATTTTCAGAGCCGTGGTGGTCTTGCCGGAGCCGGAGGGGCCGGAGAGAAGAACGATGGGGGAGATCTCCATCCGGCCGATGATGGTGTCGGCGGCCGCCTCCACCCGCTTTTGGTAAGCCTCGTCGCACTCCGCCAGAAAAGCGGGGGCGTCCGCGCGGATGCGCTCGTTGATCTCATTGAGCTGATAAGCCATTACTGCACTCCCTTTGTCTCCCGGAGAAAGGGGGCCAGAGCACCCTTTTCCCGGCATATTTTTTCCACATCCCGCAGGTATTCCTGGGGATATTTCGGATTGGCAACGCGTTTGATCTTTCCGCTTTCCGGCCACACCAGCTTGGTCACACCTCCGCCCCCCAACGCCAGAATGGTGTGTAATTCCTCCATCATGGCGATGTTGTAGAGACTGGCACAGCCGCTTTTTGCCCAGCCCACATTTTCAAAGGAGCCGGACATATATTTCTGCCGGTAGAGGTAGTAGGGGGCGTAGCCCGCCTCCCGCAGGACGTCCCAGGCCCGGTCCAGCATCTGCTCCACCTGCTCCGCAGAGGGGAGAGAGCTCCCCTCCTCGGTCAGCCGGGAACCCTTTTTCAGGGCCAGGGTGTGAACGGTGACGTTTTCCGGCCCCATGGACAGCACTTCGCTCAAAGAACGGGCAAAGCCCTCCGGAGTGTCTCCGGGCAGGCCCGCGATGAGGTCCATGTTCACCGCGAAGGCCCCCGCCCGGCGGACTTCCCCATAGGCCCGGCGGATGTCCGCCCCGGTGTGGGGACGGCCCATCCGCTCCAGCACCCCGTCTTCCATGGACTGGGGGTTCACCGAGACCCGGTCCACCCGGTGCTTGGACAGAACAGCCAGCTTTTCCGGAGTGATGGTGTCGGGCCGCCCGGCCTCCACCGTGAACTCCGAGCAGCCCTCCATGGGCAGACAGCGCTCCAGCGCCGAGAGCACCCGCTCCAGCTGGGGGGCGGAGAGGGTGGTGGGGGTGCCGCCGCCCACGTAGAGGGTACGGACTGTTCGGCCGGTCTCCCGGAGAAGGGTCCCGGTGGCCTCGATCTCCCGCTCCAAAGCCGTCACAAAGGGCTCCACCAGGGGAAGGCACCGCTCCACGGCGGCGGAGATGAAGGAGCAGTAGACACACCGGCTGGGGCAGAAGGGGATGCCCACATAGAGGGAGACCTCGTCTCCCCGGAGGGAGCGCCGGGCGGCCACGCTCTCCCCGGCGCAGTCCATGGCCAGCCTCCGGCGGATGGGGGAGACCCGGTAAATGTCCCGCAGGAGCCGTTCGGCCCGGAGAGGGGAGAGACCCTGCTCCATGGCCTTGGCGGGGATTTTGACGGGACGCACTCCGGTGAGGGCTCCCCAGGGGGGCTCTTTTCCCAAAGCCCGGGTGCCCGCGTCGTAAAAAGCCAGCTTTAAAATCCGCTGACACACCCGGTCGTCTGTCAGACCGCCGGTGAGTTCACCGACCCTTGCCCGCCGGACGGCGGAGAAGGAAACACCCTCCCAGATCAGCTCGGCCCGGGCGGTAAGCCAGGACTCCCCCCGGAAAAGGGAGAGGGTCAGCGCGTTCTCCCCCGCGCCGGGCCGCTCCCCGGGAAAGAGGGTGAGCATCATCTGCTCGGCGGCGTATCGATAGTCATGTCCCTTCAGCGTCAGTTTCATGTCTGCTCCTTACCCGTCCCCGGACGGTCACGCCGGTCTATTCGCCCAGAGCCTGGCGCATATAGTAGTTTCCACGCCGCTCCTGCTCCAATGTGGAAAAACTTTCGTGGCCGGGGAGCACCTGATAGTCCCCCTCCAGCTCTCCCAGACGCTTGAGGGAGGCCATGATCTCCTCGTAACTCCCGCCGGGCAGGTCGGTGCGGCCCATGCTCCCGGCAAACAGGGTGTCGCCGGTAAAGAGGACGTTCTGACAGCGGAGGGTCACCGATCCACCGGAATGCCCCGGGGTGTGGAAAACTTCCGCCTTGAGCCCGCCCACGCAGACCACGTCCCCATCCCGCCAGAGGGTCACATCTCCCAGGGCGGCGGTGGGGAAGAGCTGGTCGTTTTTCCCCGCGTCCGCCGGGTGGAGGTAGACGGGGAGCCCGGCCAGACGCTCACGCAGCGCGGCCACGCCGCCGGTGTGGTCGTAGTGGCCGTGGGTGAGGAAGATGGCCCGGATGGTGAGGCCCAGGGCCTCGGCCTCTCCCAGAATGGACTCGTCAAAGGCGCCGGGGTCGATGACGGCGGCGGAGCCGCTCTTCTCGTCCCCCAGCAGGTAGCAGTTGGTGTAGACCGAGGGCAGAAAAATGTGCTGGATCACCATATGACATTCTCCTTACAGGCTGTCGGTGTCCAAAAGAATGGTCACCGGGCCGTCGTTTTGAGAGTAGACCTGCATGTCTGCGCCGAATTCCCCGTGCTCCACATGGAAGCCCCGCCCCTCGCACTGGGCCAGGAACCGCTCGTAGAGGGGAACGGCGGTTTCGGGCCGGGCCGCTCCGGTAAAGCCGGGCCGCCGGGACTTGCAGTCGGCGTAGAGGGTAAACTGGGAGACCACCAGCAGGGAGCCCCCCACGGCGGCCAGATTGAGGTTCATTTTTTCGTTTTCATCTTCGAAAACGCGCAGGCCGCACACCTTGTCGGCCAGTTTGTCGCACTGGGCCTCCGTATCCGCCGGGGCCACCCCCAGCAGCACCAGAAAGCCCCCGTCCGTTTTTCCCACGGTGATCCCGTCGATGTCCACCCTGGCGTTTTTGACCCGCGTCACCACAGCCCGCATGGCAGTTCCTCCTGTATGGAAAGTTTTTGAACTTTTATTATATCCTTTTCCGGGAAAAAGGTCAATCCGGTGGAGGAGTATCCTAAAAAAAGGAGAGAGAAAAGATTTCTGACAGGCAGGCCCTCCGCCTTGAAATGTTTCCGGAAAAATGATATGATTTTTAATTAAACGGAATCAATTATTCCCGTAAAAGAGGGAGGAACCGACTTGGACCGACAGACGACCCGAATCTCCCCGGCGGACATCGACCGCCAGAGGGAGTTCTGCGAGCAGATACACGAGCGCTCCGCCGCGCTCCCTACCCCGCCCCTGGCCTTTGTGGACACCTACGGCTGTCAGCAGAACGAGGCCGACTCCGAGCGCATCCGGGGCTACCTGGCCTCCATGGGCTACGGCTTCACCGAATCCGAGGAGGCTGCGGACGCCATCGTCATCAACACCTGCGCCATCCGGGAGCACGCTGAGGACCGGGTGCTGGGCAACGTGGGGGCGCTGGTTCACGCCAAGCGCCGCCACCCCGGGCAGATCATCTGCCTGTGCGGCTGCATGGCCCAGGAGCCCCAGGTGGCCGAGAAGATCCGGCAGTCCTACCGCCACGTGGATCTGGTGTTCGGCCCCCACGCCCTGTGGAAATTTCCCGAGCTTTTCTGCCGGGTGCTCACCCGCCGGGGCAGGGTCTTTGACATTGCCGACGAACCCGGCTCCATCGCCGAGGGCATTCCCGTGGTCCGTCAGAGCGGCATCAAGGGCTGGGTCTCTATCATGTACGGCTGCAACAACTTCTGTTCCTACTGCATCGTCCCTTATGTCCGGGGGCGGGAGCGCTCCCGGAAGCCCGAGGACGTGCTGGCCGAGGTGAAGGCCCTGGCGGACGAGGGGTACCGGGACATCACCCTCCTGGGCCAGAACGTCAACTCCTACGGGAAGGATCTGGGGCTGGACATCGACTTTGCGGACCTTCTGGAGCGGATCGACGCCATCCCCGGCGATTTTCTCATCCGCTTTATGACCAGCCATCCCAAGGATGCCTCCCAGAAGCTCTTTGAGACCATGGCCCGGTGCAAAAAGGTGGCTCCCGCCTTCCACCTGCCCTTCCAGGCGGGCAGCGACCGGATCTTGAAGGCCATGAACCGGGTCTACGACCGGGCGGGCTATCTGGACAAGGTGCGGCGGCTGCGGGAGCAGGTGCCCGATGTAGTTATCACATCCGACGTCATCGTGGGCTTCCCCGGGGAGACCACCCCCGAATTTGAGGAGACCCTCTCCCTCATTGAGGAGGTGCGCTTCAACGCCCTCTTCACCTTCATCTATTCCCCCCGGGAGGGGACCCCGGCGGCCTCCATGCCCGACCCCATGTCCCGGGCCGAGAAGCAGGCCAACTTCCAGCGGCTGGTGGACGTCCAGAACGTCATTTCGGCGGAAAAGCACGCCGCCTATGTGGGCAAGACCCTCCGCTGTCTCATCGACGGCGTAAGCGAGGACGCCGGCAGCGCCCTCACCGCCCGCACCCCCGGCAACCGGCTGGTCCGGGTGGCCGACGGGGACGCGTCCCTGGTGGGACAGTTCCGGGACGTGGAGATCACTGCGGCCAACACCTGGTCCCTCTTCGGGAAACTGGCCGGCCGGGGGTAAGCCGCATCCCGACGCATCCCATAAATTGATTCAGAGGAGGATACCCAGATGGCGGAAGGCACCCCCATGATGCTCCAATATCAAAAAATCAAGGCCGATCACCCCGACTGCCTGCTCTTTTTCCGTCTGGGGGACTTCTACGAGATGTTCAACGAGGACGCCCAGGTGGCCTCCCGGGAGCTGGAGCTCACCCTCACCAGCCGGGACCGCACCCGGCCCCCCGAGGAGCGCACCCCCATGTGCGGGGTGCCCTACCACGCCGTGGAGGCCTACCTCTCCCGGCTCATCGCCAAGGGCTATAAGGTGGCCATCTGCGAGCAGATGGAGGACCCCGCCGCCGCCAAGGGCCTGGTGGACCGGGACGTCATCCGCATCGTCACCCCCGGCACCGTCATCGAGGAGACCATGCTGGAGGAGGGGAAGAACAATTTCCTGTGCGCCGTATGCCTGGAGGGGGAGGCGGCGGGGCTTTGCTTTGCCGATCTCTCCACCGGCGAGGTGTCGGCCACCGGTTTTTCCGGCCCCGCCTGGCGGGAACACCTGGAAAACGAGCTGGGCCGCTTCGCCCCCCGGGAGGCCGTCCTCTCTCCTCAGGCCTGGGACGACCCGGTGCTCCGGGAATTTTTGAAGACCCGGCTGGACTGCCGGGTGGAAGAGGGCGGCGAGGCGCGCTTTGATCCCCAGACCACCGCGGCAGCCGTGGAGCGGCAGTTCCGGGCGGGGGCGGAGGACCTGCCCGCCGGACCGGCCACCCGGGCGGCGGGGGCCCTGGTGGGCTATCTCTACGAGACCCAGAAAACCGACCTCTCCCACCTCTCCGCCCTTCACTGCTACACCTCCGGGGAGTTTATGGAACTGGACCTCACCGCCCGGCGGAATCTGGAGCTGACCGAGACCCTGCGGGGCGGGGAGAAGCGGGGGAGCCTCCTCTGGGTGCTGGACAAGACCTGCACTCCCATGGGGCACCGGCTCATCCGCACCTGGCTGGAGCGGCCCCTCCTCTCCCCGGTGCAGATCGGCAAGCGTCAGGGGGCGGTGGCCGATCTGGTGGGGGACTCAGTGGCCCGGCAGGAGCTGGCCCGCGCCCTGCGGGAGGTCACCGACCTGGAGCGGCTCATCGGCCGGGTGGTCTACGGTACCGCCGGCGGGCGGGATCTGGTGTCCCTCTCCCACGGCCTGGGCAAGCTCCCGGAGCTGCGGCTGCTCCTCTCACCCTTCTCCTCCGCGCTGCTCACCGTTTTGCGGGACAGCCTGGACGATCTGGCCGAGCTCAGAGGTCTCATCGACAGTGCCTTTGTGGACGAGCCCCCCTTCTCCGTCCGGGAGGGCGGCTTGATCCGGGAGGGTTACCACCCCGAGGTGGACCGCCTCAGGGGGATCCTTACCGGCGGGAAGGACATGGTGGCCGCCATGGAGGCCCAGGAGAAGGAAAAGACCGGCATCAAGAGCCTGAAGGTGGGCTTCAACAAGGTGTTCGGCTACTACATCGAGGTCTCCAAGGTCAACTCGGCCCTGGTGCCCGACACGTACATCCGCAAGCAGACCCTGGTCAACTGCGAGCGCTACATCACTCCGGAGCTCAAGGAGATGGAGCACACGATCCTCACGGCCCAGGACCAGATCACCGCGCTGGAGTATCAGCTTTTCTGTCAAGTGCGTCAGCAGGCGGCGGAGCGGGTGGCCGACATCCAGCGCTCGGCCGCCGCGGTGGCCCAGGTGGACGTGCTGTGCTCCTTTGCCCGGGTGGCCGCCGAGAACGGCTACTGCATGCCCCAGGTGGATCTGTCCGATGTCATCGACATCACCGAGGGCCGCCATCCGGTGGTGGAAAAGACCGGCCGCGGGAATCTCTTTGTCCCCAACGACACCCACATGGACGGCCGGGACGACCTGGTGAGCATCATCACCGGCCCCAACATGGCGGGCAAATCCACCTACATGCGCCAGACCGCCCTCATCGTCCTCATGGCGCAGATGGGCTCCTTTGTCCCCGCCCGCTCCGCCCGGGTGGGCATCGTGGACCGGGTGTTCACCCGGATCGGGGCCAGCGACGACCTCTCCGCCGGAGCCTCCACGTTTATGGTGGAGATGACCGAGGTGGCGGAGCTTTTGAAAAACGCCACCGCCAAGAGCCTGCTCATTCTGGACGAGATCGGACGGGGCACCTCCACCTACGACGGCATGGCCATCGCCCGGGCGGTGCTGGAGTTCTGCGCCGATAAAAAGCGGCTGGGGGCCAAGACGCTCTTCGCCACCCACTATCACGAGCTCACTGCCGTGGAGGGGGAGATCCCGGGGGTGAAGAATTACAATATTGCCGCCAAAAAGAAGAAGGACGAGGTCCTGTTCCTCCGAAAGATCGTCCGGGGCCCCGCCGCCGCCAGTTACGGCATTGAAGTGGCCAAGCTGGCAGGAGTGCCCGACAAGGTGATCTCCCGGGCAAAGGTCCTCCTGGCCGAGCTGGAGTCGGGAGGCCCCGCAGTTCCCGCCGCCCCGGCGGGGCAGGCCGAGGAACAGTTCTCTCTGGAGGATCTGGGGGCCCAGTCGGTGGCCGAGCGGCTGCGGGGCACCGACGTGGACACCCTCACCCCAATTGAGGCCATGAATCTGCTCTATGAGCTGAAAAAACTGCTGGGATGACCGTTCCCCCCGTCCGCACGCACAGGAAAGGAGCTCTGCCATGTTCCGCCGAAGCTGGAAAACAAAAATGACCGATTCAGAACGCCAGCGGGGCTGGGTCTTTTTCGGACTGTATCTGCTGGTGTTCCCCTACCTCAATGCCTGGGTGCAGCGGGTGCTCATGGGGGATGGGGAACCTCTGGTGGCCGAGGCCAATGTGCTCTATTACTCCTTCCTCTTCGCACTGGCGCTGCTGGTGTTCTGGACCTTTTTGAAGCGGGATTTTGCCGATCTGCTGGACTGGCTGCCGGAAAATCTCTTTGGGATCGCCGTGGGATTGGCAGGCACGCTGCTGCTGCGGCATGTGCTTGCACGGATCCCCCTGCCGGTGACCGACCCCGTGCCCTGTCAGTACGCCGCCCAGCTGGCCATCGCGCCGGCGCCCACCCTGGCCCTGACCCTGCTGCTCATCCCGGTGGCGGAGGAGTGCCTGTACCGGGGGCTGATCTTCGGGAGCCTTCGCCGGTACAGCCTTCCGCTGGCCTACGGGGTGAGCGTGATCGGCTATGCGCTGGCCTGTGTGTGGCGCTACGCGGTGGAGGCGGGGGATCCCCGCTATCTGCTGCTGGCGGTCCTCTACCTGCCCGTATCGGCGGCCCTCACCTGGTGCTATGACAACGGCGGCTCGGTGTGGAGCGCGGTGGCCCTTCACGCCGCCATCAACGGCTGTATCCTGATGGGGGTCCTCCGCTGAGGGGTGGAAAGGCCCCATTTCAAGAGAAAGCAAGGTGATCTTTATGCCCCATATTGAACAGCTTTCCCCCCATGTGGCCGACCTTATCGCCGCCGGCGAGGTGGTGGAACGCCCGGCATCCGTGGTGAAGGAGCTGGTGGAAAACGCAGTGGATGCCGGTGCCCATACCGTCACCGTGGAGGTCCAGAGCGGTGGCATGGCCCTCATCCGGGTCACCGACGACGGCTGCGGCATCGCGCCGGGGGAGGTGGAGACCGCCTTCCTCCGCCACGCCACGTCCAAGATCCGCAGCGAGTACGATCTGGAAGCCATCGGCACCCTGGGCTTCCGGGGAGAGGCTCTGGCCGCCATCGCCTCGGTGGCCCGGGTGGAGCTGCTCACCCGCCGGGGGGAGGACACCCTGGGCACCGCGCTTACCCTGGAGGGGGGCGTGGTCACCGGCCGGGAGGAGGCGGGCTGTCCCGTGGGGACCACGCTGCTGGTCCGGGACCTCTTTTACAACACCCCGGCCCGGCTGAAATTCATGAAAAAGGACGCGGTGGAGTCCGCCGCCTGCCTGGCCGCCGTCCAGCGGCAGGCGCTGGCCCATCCCGAGGTCTCTTTTAAGCTGATCAAGGACGGAAAACAGGAGCTGCTCACACCGGGAGACGGCAAGCTCCGCTCCGCGCTCTACGCGGTCCTGGGCCGGGATCTGGCGCTGGGTTTTCTGCCGGTGGAGGGCAGCGGAGACGATCTGTCGGTCTCCGGCTTTGCCTCTCTGCCCACCTGCTGCCGGGGCACCCGGGGCTATCAGTTTTTCTTTGTCAACGGCCGGTACATCAAAAGCAAGACCATGACCGCCGCCGTGGAGCAGGCCTATGCCAACCAGAAGATGGTGGGGAAGTTCCCCGGCTGCGTCCTCCACCTCACCACCCGTTTGAACGCCGTGGATGTGAACGTCCACCCCACCAAGCAGGAGGTGAAGTTCGGCTCGGAGCGGCAGGTCTTTTCGGCAGTTTATTACGCCGTCCTCTCGGCGCTGGGGGCCGATCAGTCCCGCCCGGCGGCGGTGGTGGAGGCCCCCAGGCCCCACGACACGGTAACCCAGCGGCAGACCGCGCTGCCCCTGCACGATTTCACCGCCCCGCGGACGTCCGGAACCCCCCGGACGCCGCTGACGGTGCCCGGCGGCGGGACGTGGAGCGCGGGCCGGACCGGGGCGCGGCCCTGGACGCCTCCGGCGCAGAGCGCCGCCCCAACCCGTTCCAGGGACGCCGGGACGGCGGCTCCCCCGCCGCCCATGCCCGAGCCTTCCCGGGAGGAGCGGAGGGAGCCTCCGGCCACGCTCCGGCAGACAGAGAATGTCGCCGCTCCCGTTTCCCCGCCGCCCGGGGGGGGTGCTCCTCATCCCGCCGATCCGGAGCCCCGCCGGGCGGAGGTGCCCGCCCCGGCGGAAGAGCGGCCGGAGATCCCCTGGCGCGTCGCCGGGGAGCTCTTCCGTACCTACATTGTGGTGGAACAGGGGGAGAAGGCGCTCCTCATCGACAAGCACGCCGCCCATGAGAGGATGAACTTTGACCGGATGCGGGCGCAGGATTATACCCCCATGTCCCAGGAGCTGCTGGTCCCGGCTGTCTTTACCCCCGCACCCGAGGAGGGGGCCGCCCTGCTGGAGCATCTGGAGACCTTGGACCGGCTGGGCTTTGAGGTGGCCGACTTCGGCGGCGGTTCTCTGGCAGTCCGCCGGGCGCCCGACTATGTAGACCCCGGAGACATCGAAGCTACCCTCACCGAGATCGCCGGGAAGCTGCTGGCCACCGGGTCGGCCGGGGAAGCGGAGCGCCGGGACGAGCTTCTCCACACCATGGCCTGCAAAGCCGCCATCAAGGGGGGCTGGAAAAGCGCCCCTGAGGAGCTGGAGCGGGTGGTCCGGGCGGTGCTGTCCGGCGCGGTGAAATACTGCCCCCACGGCCGGCCGGTGGCCATTGAACTGACCAGGGCACAACTGGAAAAGCAGTTCAAGCGGGCCTGACCGGGTGCGACAAGATTCGACTGGAGAATGGTATATTATGGAAATATTCCGAGGCGGCATTTGACCGCCGGAAAAGAGAAAGGAATGTTTTCCATGTCCAAACCCGTTGATTTGCAGGATCTGTTTCTCTCCCGCGCCCGCCGCGCCCAGGAGCCCGTGACGCTGTTTTTGATGAACGGCTTTCAGCTCCGGGGAAAGATCGTCGGTTTTGATCCCTTTGTGGTTGTAGTGGATTCCGCGGGAAAGCAGCAGGTGATCTACAAACATGCCATTTCCACCATCGCCCCCGAGCGCCCGGTGGAGCTGACCTATGACGCTACATAAGCGTTGATCCCCCCGCAGACAGAAAGAGAGGTCCCCCATGAAACAGGGCGCCGTCCTGAACCGAATCGTTATGCTCCTTTTCCTGGCCGCCATCCTGCTCTATTTCGGCGGGGCGGCCTGGCGGAGCTTCCGGGATCCGTATCCCACTGTGCAGGCTTATTCCTATCAGGTGGACGACACGGCGGAGACCACCGGTTACCTGGTGCGCCGGGAGCAGGTGCTCACTGGCTCGGGCGGCGTGGTCCGTCTGCTCCCGGCGGAGGGGGAGAAGGTGGCGGTGGGGGCCACGGTGGCCATGCTCTACGCCGACGAGGCTTCGGTGGAACGCTCCGACCGGCTGGAGGCACTGACGACGCAGGCGGAGCAGTTGTCCGCCGCCATTGCCGGAGCCGAAGTGCAGAGCCAGTCGGGACAGGAGGCCGCGGACGCTCTGGCGGATCTCCGCGCCTCGGTGGAGGCGGAGGATTTTACCCGCCTGGAGAGCCAGACGCTCGCCCTGCGCAGCGTGGTCTACCGGCAGATGCAGCGCTACGGCAGCACCGATGAGCTCTCGGCCGCCCTGGCCTCGGTCCAGCAGGAGATCGAGACCCTCAAAACCCAGACGGCGCAGGCCATCGATCGGGTCACGGTCTCCCAGAGCGGCATTTTCTCCGGGGAGGTGGACGGCTATGAGACCATCCTCACCCCCGATGCGCTGGAGGCGCTCACCCCCTCAGCGCTGGAGGCCCTGGCCGGCCGGGCCGCGCCCGCCGACCCCGCGGCGCTGGGGAAGCTCATCACAGACAACAAGTGGTATTTCGTCTGTTCCCTGGACGAGGCCGTGGCCGGCCGGCTCACCGAAGGGGGCAGTGTGACCGCCCGTTTTTCCCGGGACTGGTCGGGAGAGGTGAAGATGACGGTGGAGCGCATCGGCGCGCCGGAAGACGGGCGGACGGCGGTGGTGCTGTCCTCCTGCCGCTTCCTCTCCGACGTGACCCTTCTCCGTCAGCAGACTGTGGATCTGGTCTTTTCCCGCCGGAGCGGGATCCGGGTCCCCGCCCAGGCGGTGCGGATGGAGGAGGGGGTCACCGGCGTCTATGTCCAAGTGGGCGTCAAGGCGGAGTTTAAGCCGGTGGAGGTCCTGGCTCAGGGGGAGGACTACTATCTGGTGCAGCCCAGGCAGGAGGAAAATGCCGCAGCTTCGCAGCAGAAGAAGGCCCTTCGGGCCGGAGATCTGGTCATTGTGGCCAGCCGGGAGATCTGGGACGGCAAGGTCGTGACCTGAGCATCCCCGGAGAAAAGACAGTACAGGAAGAGAAGCACAGGGGGCGCAGACCGCCCCGGACTTGACTGAGAAAGAGAGGATACCGTCATGTCACTGGAAGAAAATGTCCGTCAGGTAAAGGAAAACATTGCCGCCGCCGCCCGCGAAGCGGGGCGGGACCCGTCTGAGATCACCCTGGTGGCAGCCACCAAGGTCCAGACCGACGACACCATCCGTGCGGCCATCGCCGCGGGGATCACTGTCTGCGGAGAAAACCGGGTCCAGGAGATGACCGCCCATCTGGAGGCCAACGCCTATGCCGGCTCCGCCCTCCATTTCATCGGCCATCTTCAGACCAACAAGGTCAACAAGGTGGTGGGCCGGGTGGATCTCATCGAGTCGGTGGGCTCGGAGCATCTGCTGAACGCCATCGACAAGGAGGCGGCCAAGCTGGGCCTTGTCCAGGATATCCTGCTGGAGGTCAACGTGGGCGGGGAGGAGAGCAAGTCCGGGATCGCGCCCGACCAGGTGGAGGCGCTGGCCAGAAAGGCCGTGGAATTGCCCCACGTGCGCCTGCGGGGCCTGATGTCCATCCCTCCCGTGGCAGGGCCGGAGGGAAATCGCCGATTTTTTCACGAAATGTATCAGCTTTTTGTTGACATAAGACGGAAAATAGCAGATAATGAGTCTGAAATCAACTGCCTGTCCATGGGGATGAGCGGCGACTATCCCGACGCAGTTCGGGAGGGGGCAACCCTGGTCCGGGTGGGGACCGCCCTGTTTGGCGCACGGCCCCCCATGCATCCGAAGGCAGAGTGAGGATATCGTTTTAGGAGGAACCGGCAATGGGATTTCTGGATGAACTGAAGCGGATCGCCCGGCCCTATGAAGATGAGGACGAGGACGAAGGATTCGAGGACTTTGAGACTGCGGGGAACGACCGTATGGATCGGACCGCGAGCCGCCTGGACCGCACGGCGGCGAAGGACAAGACTGCCCGGCAGGAGAACACGACGCCGCTTTTTGACACCGACCGCACCGAGCGGCGGAGCAATAAGGTGGTCAACATCCACACCACGACCCAACTCCAGGTGGTCCTGGTGAAGCCCGACCGGTTTGAAAACGCCGCCGAGATCGCCGACCATCTGCGGGACAAGCGTACGGTGGTGCTCAATCTGGAGTCCACCAACAAGGATGTGGCCCGGCGCCTGCTGGACTTCCTCTCCGGCGTGGCCTACGCCCAGGAGGGCAAGATCAAGAAGGTGGCCATTTCCACGTACATCATCACCCCCTACAATGTGGATATCCTGGGGGATCTGATCGACGAGCTGGAGAACAACGGCCTCTATTTTTAATGTTTTCCTCCGGGAAAGCCAAATACAATAAAAAAGCGTGGGATGAAAGATGCTGACACCGCAGGAAGTGGCGGAGCACGCCTTTTCCAAGGCGACCTTCGGCGGGTATAACATGTCCATGGTGGACGAGTTCCTCGACCTGCTTACCGGAGACTATACCGCCCTCTACAAAGAAAACGCGGCCCTCAAGGCCAAAATGAAGGTGCTGGTGGAAAAGGTGGAGGAATACCGAGCCACCGAGGACGCCATGCGCAAGGCGCTCCTCTCCGCCCAGAAGATGGCCGACCAGATGGTGGCCGAGGCGGAGGGGAAGAAGGCGTCCGTGCTGGCCGAGGCCGAGCAGGCGGCCAAGGCAAAGATGGCCGGACTTCAGCAGGAGGTGGAGAATGAACAGCTCCGCCTGACTGCGGCTCAGAATGCCACCGCGGCCTACGTCTCGAAACTGAAGGAGCTCTATCAGCACGAGATGGATTACCTCGCGGGGCTGTCCAAGCTCACCGCCGCCCCGCCCAAGGCCGACCCCGTGGCGCAGACTGCGGACGACATCGGTGACGCGGTGGAAAAAGCGGTGGAGGACGAGCTCCCGGAAGGGGAATTCACCGGATCCCTGGAGGGGGAGAGCCTGTACGCGGAGCTGAAAAAGGGCCCCGCCCGCCGTGCGGAGGAGGAACCGGAAGAGGAGGGGTCCGAGGAGGATCCTGAGGACACCGCCCCCACCCGCCGCATCGATTTCAACAATTTGAGATTCGGCAAGGATTACGAGATCAAATAAAATATCCGTCCCCGCCAAAACTGGCGGGGACGGATCCTTTTTTAAAAACCTGAGTCAGTTGAAACGGTTCATTGCGGCCTGGGGACCTTCCCGGATCAGGACTTCCACCGCCTGGGCGGCCCGCTTGACCGCCTCGTCGATGGCCTTGCGGTCCGCCCCCTGGGGACGGCCCAGGACCCAGTCGGCCATGTCGTAGTCGGGATGCGGCTTTTGGCCCACACCGACCCGAATGCGGGGAAACAGGTCGGAGTGGAGGTGGAGAATGATGTTTTTCAGACCGTTGTGCCCCCCCGCCGAACCGGAAGGCCGCACCCGGAGCTTGCCGGGCGGGAGGGCCACCTCGTCGGAGAGGACGAGGATACGCTCGGGAGGGACCTTGTAAAAATCAGCCGCCTGCTCCACCGCCTCGCCGGAGAGGTTCATGAAGGTGGTGGGTTTCATGAGGAGCACCTTTTCCCCTCCCAGGGCGGCGGTGTTGGTGAGGGCCTTGAATTTCAGGCGCTGGACCGGGATGCCCAGGGTGTCGGCCAGGGCGTCGATCACGTCGAAGCCCACATTGTGGCGGGTGTGCTCATACTCGCCGCCCAGGTTGCCCAGGCCCACCACCAGCCAGGTCACCCCGGGAGTCTTGTTTCGGGAAAAAAACATACGGTCACCTTTTCGTTTCGTTGAAATGTGGAAAAACCGGGGCGGAGCGTGCGCTCCGCCCCGGTGGGGATGAGAGGATCAGTTGAACAGCTTGGAGACCGAGACCTCCTGGTAGATGCGCTCAATGGCCTCTGCAAACATGTCGGCCACGGAGAGGTACCTGATTTTGCCGCAGGTCACGCCGGGACGGGGGGGCACAGTGTCCAGGAAGACCATCTCCTTGATGGCGCTCTGCTCAATGCGCTCGATGGCCGGGCCGGAGAGGACGCCGTGGCTGGCGCAGGCGTACACGTCGGTGGCCCCGCCGATGGAGACCAAGGCCTGGGCCGCGCCGCACAGGGAGCCGGCGGTGTCCACCATGTCGTCAAAGAGGATGACCTGCTTGCCCTTCACGTCGCCGATGATGTTCATGACCTCGGAGGAGTTGGCCTTCTGGCGGCGCTTGTCCACAATGGCCAGAGGCATGCCCAGCTTCTGGGCGAAGGCCCGGGCGCGGGCCACGCTGCCCACGTCGGGGGAGACCACCACGGTCCGATCCTCCTGACCCAGGAAGCGGTCGTGGAAGTGGTGGACGAAAATGGGGTTGCCCAGCAGGTTGTCCACGGGGATGTCAAAGAAGCCTTGGATCTGGGAAGCGTGGAGGTCCATGGTCAGCACCCGGTCGGCGCCGGCGCGGGTGATGAGGTTGGCCACCAGCTTGGCGGAGATGGGGTCGCGGGGCTTGGTCTTGCGGTCCTGACGGGCGTAGCCGAAGTAGGGGATCACGGCGGTGATGCGCCCGGCGGAGGCCCGCTTGAAGGCGTCGATCATGATCAGGAGCTCCATCAGGTTGTCGTTGACGGGGGAGCAGGTGGACTGGACCACGAATACGTCGGAGCCGCGGACGGTCTCGTAGATGGAGACGAAATTCTCTCCGTCGGAGAAGCTGCCGGTCTCGGCGTTGCCCAGCTCGGTGCCGATCTTCCGACAGATCTCCTGAGCCAGACCCCGGTTTGAATTACCGGAGAAAATTTTGATGTCCTTTCCATGCGCGATCATGTGATACATCCTCTCAATCTCATATTTATATATCATTACCCCCACGGGGTGCGATTTGCGCGGTCAGTCCGCCTTTCGGCGGCGGGCGGCCCAGCCCTCCTTGTTCACTTGGCGGGCCCGGGCAATCCCCAGGGCGTCGGCAGGCACTTCGCCGGTGATGGTGGAGCCGGCGGCGGTATAGGCGCCCTCTCCCACCGTGACCGGGGCCACCAGATTGGTGTTGCAGCCGATGAAGGCGTGATCGCCGATGGTGGTGCGGAATTTTTTTGTCCCGTCGTAGTTGACGGTGACCGTGCCGCAGCCGAAGTTGATGTGGGCGCCGGCGTCGGTGTCCCCCACGTAGGTCAGGTGAGAGATCTTGGTGCCGTCCCCCACGGTGGAGTTCTTCAGCTCCACAAAATCGCCCACCTTGACGTGCTTGCCCACATGGCAGTGGGGGCGAATGTAGGCAAAGGGCCCCACTGTGGTGTCGTCGTCCACCACAGACTCATTGAGCTGAGAGGAATTGACGGTGACCCGCTCCCCCAGCTGGCAGTCCCGGATCATGGTGTTGGGACCGATGACGCAGCCCGTGCCGGCAGAGGTGCGGCCCCGGAGAATGGAACCGGGGAGCAGAGCGGCGCCCGCGCCCACGGTGACGGCGGGACCGACGAAGGTGCTCTCGGTGTCGATGACCCGCACACCGCAGGAGAGCATCCGTTCCACACCCAGGCCTCTGGCCAGGGGTTCCACTTCGGTGGCCCGGTGGATGGGATCCGGGGTCAGGGGGAGGAAGCGGCCCTGCCAGGGCCGGGCGTCTCCCAGCGCGGAGAGGGTCTCATCCAGACTGCGGCCGTCCTGAAGCGCCGCGGCCAGAGCCGCGCCCCGGAGGGTAAAGAGGCTTTTGGGCGGCTCCTTGCCCGAACGGGCAAAGCCGGTGCCCGCCGGAGCGAGCAAAACAGGCCGGGTGACCATGATCACGGGGCCGGGGACCTGGGCGAGGAAGTCCAGGACCCGGGCGGTAAAATCGGGGGCGTCCGGAGCGGCAAAAGAGGCTCCGGCGGGAAAGCAGGGGGCGGCGGCATCCCGGAGGTCCTCGCCGCAGATCACCAGAAAGCGCTCCACACCCTCTCGGCGGAGGGTCTCGGTCAGCCAGAGGGCCGCCGGATCGAAGAGAATGTCGTCCAGGAACAGGGAGGAGCCGCGCTCATCCCGGGGCAAAAATACAATGGCGCCCAGCGCTTCCACAGGCACACACTCCCATTCTGTCGATTTTCAGCTATATTATAACAAATGCGGAACTGAAATGCAAAGAAAAAGACCCGCAGAAAGCGGGCCTCTTTTTGGCGGATTTGACGGGAAACAGGAGAAAAGGGAGGAAATCAAGGGGGCTTGTGTGCACGGCAGGCGGACGGGCAGCCCGTCAGGCCGCCAGCACCGCGCGCATCCGCAGGCGTTTCCAGACGCCCAGCACCTCCAGGGTGGCACAGATCTTGTCGGCGGAGCTGACGGCCCAGGCCTCCCGGCTCCGGGGCAGATGGACGGCCAGCGGCCACATGTGGGCCTGAATGATGTTGCGTTCCTTCTGAGACAGCGCGGTGAGGGCGGCGGCATTGCGCAGGGCGAACTCGGGGTGGTCCAGACACTGGTTGCCCGGGTGAGCCGAGGCGTCCCGGCAGTCATAGAGGTAGAGGTCATGGAGCAGACCGCCCCGGGCGCAGGCGCGGTAGTCCAGCCCATAGCGGCGTCCGATGCGGAAGGCCACGTAGGCCACAAAGACCGAATGCTCATAGCAGTTGACCCCGGGGTGGTGGGGCAGGCGGCGCATGGATTGGACCTCAGGGGTGTAGAGCAGGCCGTCCAGACAGTCCAAAAATGCGTTCCAGTTGGCGAGGTTGATCGTGACCATATCCATCGGCTCCTTTCCAGCTGATCGGATCATTCGCCGCCATTATAGCCGCTTTTTAATCAGATGTCACGCAAAAAAAGAAAATCGATTTGAAAACGTAAGACTTTCGTAAGGCTTCCCCACTTGTATCGGCGGAAGACTTTGGATATACTGACTGTACCAAGCGGCGCAGTACAGTTTTGCCGCAGGGCAGGAAGGGAGTGGGGCCATGATCAGCCTCAATTATCGGGACGCCCGGCCCATCTATGAGCAGGTGCGGGACGGACTGAGACATCTGGTGGTCACAGGGGCCATCGCCGTGGGGGAAAAGCTGCCCTCCGTGCGGGCGATGGCGGCCAGTCTGGCCATCAATCCCAACACCATTCAGCGGGCCTATGCGGCGCTGGAGGAAGAGGGCTATGTGAGTACGACCCCGGGCAAGGGGGCCTTTGTGGTCCGGGACTCGGGCGGGGAGACGCCCCGGCGGGGGGAGCTGCTGCGGCAGTTCGACGCACTGAGTACGGAACTGTTGTTTTTGGGGATGACCGCCCAGGAGCTGGCACAGAGAGTCAACCGGGCGGAGGAGAACAGAGAGGGGGGAGCGGAATGATCGAGGTCCAGAATGTGGTCAAGAGCTTTGACGGATTCTGTGCGCTGGACGGGCTGACCATGACGGTGCCGGACGGGGCCATTTACGGCCTGGTGGGCCCCAACGGGGCGGGAAAGTCCACCATTTTGCGGCATATCACCGGCGTCTACCAGCAGGACAGCGGCCTGGTGCTGGTGGATGGGCAGCCGGTGTATGAAAACCCGGCGGTGAAAGAGAAGATGGTGGATATTCCCGACGAGCTCTACTATTTCGGCTCGGCTTCCACCCGGGACATGGCCCGATTCTACCGCGGCTTTTATCCCCGGTTCGACCAGAAGCGGTACGAGGCGCTGAAGGAAGTCTTTCGGAGCGTGGACGAGACCCGGCCCATCCGCCGTCTGTCCAAGGGAATGCAGAAGCAGACCGCTTTCTGGCTGGCCCTGTGCGCCCGGCCGGAGGTCCTGGTGCTGGATGAGCCGGTGGACGGACTGGATCCGGTGATGCGCCGCCAGGTCTGGTCGCTGCTGATGTCCGATGTGGCGCAGGACGGGACCACGGTTCTGGTCTCCTCCCACAATCTTCGGGAGCTGGAGGATGTGTGCGACCACGTGGGGATCCTCTCCCGGGGAAAGGTGCTCATCGAGCGGAGCCTGTCCGACCTCCAGGAAAACCTGGTGAAGATGCAGGTGGTGTTTCAGGAGAAGAAGCTGCCGGTGCTGCCCGACGACATGGAGGTGCTCAACGTATCTCAGGTGGGGCGCATCCACACGCTGATCGTCCGGGGAAAGGCCGACGAGGTGACCAACCGGCTGGCGGCCTACGCCCCCATCCTGATGGACGCCCTTCCTCTGACGCTGGAGGAGATCTTTATTTATGAGCTGGGAGGTGAGGACTATGCCGTCCGGGACGTTATCCTCTAAGGGCAAGGGGTGGTTCAACCTCACGCTGTTCCAAAAAAACCTGACCAGATTCTGGCCCATCTGGGCAGTATATACCGCCGTCCTGTTTTTCCTGCTGCCCATGGAGATCATTCTGGACGGGGGAAGGGAATACACCCGGAGCCGGCTGATCTCCGCGGTGACCGGACAGGTCTTTAGCGCCACCAGCGCCTCCATACCAGTGGGGGTGATTTTCGGACTTCTGACGGCTATGGCCCTCTTCTCCTATCTGATGAACAGCCGCTCCGCGGGGATGCTCCATGCGCTGCCCATCCGGAGGGAGGGGCTGTTCCTCACCAACTGGGTATCCGGGCTGTGCTTTTTTTTGGTGCCCGATCTGGTGATCACCCTGATCACCCTGGCTGCCGAGGCTGCGGTGGGAGCGGGCTCGGCGATGCCGGTGCTGCGGTGGTTTTTGGTCCAGACGTCGGTGTCCATGTTCTTTTTCTGCCTGGCGGTATTCTGCGCCATGTTCACCGGACACATCCTGGCCCTGCCGGTTTTCTACGGCATCATCAACGCGCTGGTGATGGGGATCTTCGTCCTGATCGACACAGCTATGGAAATTTTGCTGGTTGGGTTTGATGTGGGCACCCTCAGCGGCTCCAGCCTGGGGCGGTGGTGTACGCCCGCGCTGCAGCTGAACAATCTGCTCCGTTACGACACCTTTTACGATGAGACGCTGGAGATGCAGAGCTTCAGCAGCGTCAGCACCGCCGCCGCCCTGGGCTACTGCGTGGTGCTGGGGGCCATATTCACGCTCGTGGCGCTGGCGGTCTATCGCTGCCGACAGCTGGAGCGCGCCGGAGATCTGGTGACTGTGGGCTGGGTGCGGCCCGTGTTCCAGTACGGACTGGGTGTCTGCGGCGGCGTGGCGCTGGGGATCCTACTCTACATGAACTTTTTTGACCGGTTCGGGGCCTGGAGCTTTATCCTGCTGGCGGTGATCTGCGCCGTGGTGTGCGCCTTTGCCGGGCGGATGCTGCTGAAAAAGACCCTGCGGGTCTTTGCCGACGGCTGGAAGGGCTGCGCCGTTCTGGCGGGCACCCTGCTCCTCGTTCTGGCAGGCGCCCGCCTGGATCTGATGGGCTATCAGATCTGGACGCCGGAGGCTGATGCGGTGGAGAGCGTCTGTTTCAGCGGAGTCAACAGCGCCCCCTACGACAGCGGGAGCTATACAAACTATACCATCACCGATCCGGAGGAGATCGCCGCCGTAGTGGACCTTCACGGGGCGATCACCCAGCGGCTGGACGACCTGAAGCAGAACAGCGAAAGCAGCGGGACCTACGACAGGGACTCCTATCAGACTGAGACGACCACTTCCCTGCGGCTGAGATATACCCTGAAGGATGGGCGGACGGTGAGCCGCCGATACGACAGCCTGCCCATCCGTGCCGAGGCGCTCACCGACCCGGATTCTTACGCCTCCAAGCTGGAACGCTTTATCAACAGGCCCGAGCGGATCCGGGCGGCCTATGGGAGCGACCTGCCCTCCGGCGCCGAGGCCCGGCGGGTGGAGGCCTCCGGCGGGTCCCTTTCCAACACCCGGGATACCGATCAGGAGGGCGGACGCTACGGCAGCTACGATTTGAGCGCCCAGCAGGCGCAGGTGCTGTGGAAGGCGGTGCAGGAGGATCTGGACGCCGGACGCATCGGGCGCCGGTATCTGCTGGATGACCGGGAGAGGCAGGAGAACTGCTTTGTTTCCGACATCGAGCTCTACTTCTCCTGGCCCGTTGTGGAAGTGGATGGAGAAAAGGTGTTCAACAGCACCAGCATTTTCTTTACTCCGCAAGTGACCTCGACCTCTACCCTCCGCGCACTGGAGGAGCTGGGCCTGCGGGAACTGCTTCGGGGCCGCGCCGACAGCTGAACCGAGAGCGCCTGCCCCGTCGGGGCAGGCGCTTTTCTGCACTTGAATGGAGAATTTTGGTTTTTTTAAAAATGTTTTGTCTGTTGCAAGGTAAAAAGCACGACGGCTTTTTTAAAATGTGACCAAAATGTATCTGCCGCCGGATAAACTAAAGTACAAGTTAAAGTGCAGGCAGGGACAGGAAGGTGAAACAATGACAGGAGAAAAGGGAAAAGGGACGTTTGTAGTAAAGGTGCTCAATACGCAGGACGCCACCTGGCAGGGGACCATCAGCTGGCTGGAGGGGGAGAAAACCCAGGCCTTCCGCAGCGCGCTGGAGCTCATCAAGCTGGTAGACAGCGCCCTGACCCCCAAAAAAGGCAAAGAGGGGCAGTGAGTCGAATTTTGGCAGAAGGAAAGCCGCACTGCCCCGCAGCGCAGGCTTCTGCGGCGTGGAGCCCATGATTTTTTACAGCATTTGACCGGCAGACAGGGATCATATCACTGCCTGCCGGTATTTTGCCGGAAGGCTTTTGAACGTGTTAAAGTTTTCACAAAGTTTCTGTTGATTTTTCTAGATGGGGAGTTTATAATTAAAGGGAATTCGCAAAGGGCAGGGAGCCCGAAGGAAACCTATATCATAATCATTGTGGAGGGTCATTCTATGAAGGAAGTCTACGTA